>NZ_JAPDVG010000002.1 GCF_026015625.1 Segatella copri
CTCTGCCAAAAGCCTCTTTGAAGGAATCATGACCACCTGCTATACCCATACCCAGGTAGATTGCGGCATGGCTAACATCAATGATCTCGTAGCCACCCGAGGTATGGCTGGCATGCTCAATACCATCTGGCTCATCCTCTGTGCCATGTGTTTCGGTTCATGTATGGTAGCCAGCGGCATGCTCCACGCCATTACCCACATGCTCCTGAAAAGCATCCACAGCACCGTATCGCTTGTCTGCAGCACCGTGACATCAGGTGTCTTGCTCAATCTCGTTATGGGCGACCAGTTCCTGAGCATTATTATGAATGCATCTATCTACAAGGATGAGTATGCCGAACGAGGCTACCGTCCGGAACTCTTGAGCCGTAGTACAGAGGATAGCGCTACCGTAACGAGCGTATTGGTTCCATGGACAGCCTGCGGTATGACGCAGAGTACGGTTCTTGGTATCCCGACACTTGTCTATCTCCCCTTCTGCTTCTTCAACATCATCAGTCCTTTGATGAGTTGTCTGGTTGCCATCCTTGGCTTCGTACCCAACCCACAACCCAGGGAAAACAAAGCATCTGCAGCGGAAGAGTCTGATATCCATTAATATGAATAGGAGATTCATAGATATAGGAGGCTAATTTAATACCCAACTTGCATTTGATATCTTGCCAATCTATACCATCATCGACATGATAGAGACTGTAGAATAACCCATAATATAATGAAAGAGAGTCCTTTAAAAAACCGGACTCTCTTTTAATACTGAGCTCCTTTAAACCAGTCCGTTTAAATCAATGGAATATTTGGTAGGCAGCTTCTGCTCCTTCTTGATAAACATCAGCATGTAAATAGGGAGATAAGTGATTTTTCCCACCTTCTTCACATTATCATTACACAGCACATAGGCTTTAGAAATCTGATAAGTTGTTGAGTTCACCACATTCGTAAGCGCTTTGTGACGCTCGTAATCCTTGCCCGATTTAACCTCTATCGGCAACACCTCACCATTTTGCTCTATCACAAAATCCAGTTCACCCTGGCGCTTGTTGTTATAATAATACAACTGGAAACCGTGCGCCCAGAGCTCTTGTGCTACGGCATTCTCATATACCGAACCAAAGTTGATGGACGGTTCGTTATCCAAAATCTTCAGTTGAATGCCATCCGCATAAAGACTTGCCAAAAGACCAATATCTGCCATAAACAGCTTGAATAAGTTTCTGCTGCTCGACAAAATCAACGGCACAGTAGGCTCCTCAACATTATATACCGGCAAAGCTACACCGGCATCCTTCAACCACAAGAAACTGTTCTGATAACGTGCAAACTTGATGTTTTCATTCAGGTTCTTCAATATGAAACGCTTGTTCTTGGCATCAAGCTCAGCAGGGATCCTGTCAAAGATTTCCTGAATATACAATTTATGGTCAGGGTCATATTTCGCTATATCCTGCTTATAGAGACGTATGATAGCCTGCTGCTCTGCCATTACATCTTGCAGATTATTGGTAGCCAGATATTTATCAACAGCTGCAGGCATTCCACCTACTATAAGATAAAGGCGGAATACCTCCATCATCTTTTCATGGATGAATTCATCTACAGCAGTTCCTTCAGTAAAATGCTTCCTCAAAGCATCTATAATTCTATCGTTGATACCAACTGCTGTAGCAAACTCCTCCAAATCAAGAGGATACATATCTTTCACATCCATATATCCCACTGGTGCAGAACGGAGATTCTTGATCTCCACACCCAATAGGCTACCGCTTAAAACATAGCGATAGCTCCCCTCTTCCACCAGAAATTTGATGGCAGTTACGATTTCCGGGCATTCCTGCACTTCATCAAAGAACACAAGGGTACTGCCCTTGATCAAATCCTGGCTGGTCACAGTGGAGAGACGCAACAAGATGTCCTGACTATTCTTCGCCTTGCTGAAGACCTTTACCAAGCCTGGATTTTCGATGAAGTTGATTTCTATGAATCTTTCAAAATGTTCATGACCGAAACGACGGATAGAATATGTTTTTCCTATCTGTCTTGCTCCTGTCAACATCAAAGCTTTCTTATTCGTTTCGAAGAAATCAGCTAAATATCTGTCTATCTTACGTTTAATCATATCCTTGTCCCCTTTTCTATTATTAAACGGACGTATTTTGTCCGCTTTTCCATGGCAAATATACGATAATTTGTCCGTTTTTCCAAGGTATTTACGCATCTTTTTGTCCGTTTTTCCAAATTTTAACACTCACAATTGTAGCAGTTCCCCAAAGTGGACACAAAAAATGATTATTAATTATTTATATTTTTAAAAGTACACATATCTATCAAATTTCGTTCCTTTTCATTTGCAAAAGTAGACAATCTCATCCATATTTGCAAGTTTTTCTTTATAAAAGTGAACAAAAGAAGCATTATTACGAGACAAGATCTAAACATAAAACGGGGCATCAAAGCCCTGCGCCATGTTTTTGCGGGATGGGACCGCCGGGGGGCAACTTGCTGATGGGACCGCCATGCTAATGGTGGAGATACATTGGAGACTGAATAATATAATTATTCTTTGTCTATTCGTTTAAGTTCTGTTTTCATCTTTTTACCATAGGCTTCGCCTCGTGGAGCAAGATATTGAAAGAATATAGTATCGCCAGAAAACTCAATTTCTAGAGTAAATAGTGCTCTATAGTCACCTAAACGAATTCTATATATATTACGATACCCAACAAGTTTCTTGCAGTCAGAGATATCTTGAATACCTTTGGCTGCTTTAACTTCTACAATCGTACGTCTTAAAGAATCGAGCATCTTGCCTGAAAGACGTTTGGAAGCTTTGACAAAGGCTTTGGAAAATTCGACATTCATACGCCTAACCACTTTTCAAAATCTTCTTGTTCTTCTTTGTTGGCACGGATGAGACCCTCTGGCTGCTCTTTTCTTAATTTAGCATAGAGCTTTGCGTCTTCGTAATCTTCGGCTATGCCATTGAGTATATCCTCAATATAGTTTTTGAGGTTGGTTCCTTTCTGAATAGCCATAATGGATAGAGTCTTAAAAGTATCATCTTTTAAGTCAATGATCTTTCTTTTAGAAGGTGTTACAGAAACTGTACTCATAAGTGTATTTATTTAAATGGTTCTACTTTGGTGCAAAGATACATAATATATTTCATATATATGGTATATCTCTATGTATAATTAATAAAGATTAATAGTTAGATGGATGATAAAACTGCTTTTCAACACATTAAGTATTTACCTTTGCATCCGAATTCTTAAAAATCAGAATTATGGAATTGGCATTAATCACAGCCAGAGACATTTTTTCTACTACCATACTTCTACCCCTATAGGTTCTTTACCAGTACGTTCCAGACAGCTTTTGCGAACCATGTTCTCCAGTTTCTCCACCATTTTACGTTTGTTTTCCTTAGAAGCATTCCAACGGCGTAGAGCCTCTTCTCTTGTTAACTTTGTAGTATCCAAATATTCTTCCTCCTATTTATTCTAGTTCAACATTCAGCCACCAAAATTACACATATTCTTCGAAACCACCAAGAAAATCACAAGAAATCTGCAAGTTATCATCAAATTACCACGAAATTAACCGTAAACTATAAACTATTAACTGTAAACTATAAACTGCTATCCCCATGCGGTCCCATCCCGCAAAATATGGCGATGGCTTTGAAGCAGCATTAGGTCTCCCCCGCAACAGCCTGGCGGTCCCATCCCGTACAATCTGGCGAGGGCTTTGATGCCCCGCCAACCTTAGAGCGTAGCGGTTCCGAGCGACGAGGAGGAGCGGTTTCCTCCCTCTTCCCTGAGGGTGAGAGGGTCGGGGTGAGAGGTGGAGCCTTCCTTAACGGTAAGGAAGGACGGGTAGGTTTTCGAAAAAAACTATTGCCCTTACGCATATTTGTGCAAATTACACTTATAATCATGTGCTTTATGATGTGTGTGCGCAAACAGATTGCATGAATGTGCAAACGTTTGCACAAATAAATAGAGCCTTTTTGAGAAATTTTCTTGCCTACTATAGATAATCCTCTTATATTTGCAGCCGAAAAAAGATACCAACTAGCGAACGAAGGCTAAGTTTAATATAAACGGAACCAATATATAAAAGTAAAGATATGATGAAGCAAACATTCATTAAATCAGCAATGTTGCTGCTGCTGATCCTTTCAACGGCAACGACGCGAGCGCAGGAGGTCGCTCTGAAGACCAACTTACTGGGATGGGCTTCCACATCTGCCAACGCCGGCATCGAAATCGGCACGGGCAAGAAAACAACCTTCCAACTCTTCGGCACCCTGAACCCCTGGAAGTTCTCGGGCGACAAGAAGATGAGATTCTGGAATGTTATGCCAGAATACAGATGGTACACCTGCCAGAAGTTTGGAGGCCATTTCTTCGGAATTCATGCCTTAGGCGGTGAATACAACATTAAAAACATTGACATGCCCTTCGGCATCCTGCCGAAAACTCTGGAGGGCAGGCACTATGAAGGCTGGTATGTAGGTGGTGGCCTCACCTACGGCTATCAGTGGTTACTCAATAAGCACCTCAATTTCGAAGGGTCTATCGGTTTGGGATATGCCTACAGTCCTTACAAGCTTTACGGACGATGCGAAAAATGTCTCGACAAAGACCACCGCAACTATGTGGGCCCAACAAAAGCCGCACTATCTCTCATATACGTGTTCTAAGAATATAACTTAACAGTGGTTTTAAACTGACAATATAAACACGTAATAACTAGACAGAATACAAAAAAATTTAGGGAAATCATAATATGGATAAGATGAAGCTTTATGCGGTCATTTCGCCCCTCTACATACTCCTTTCTCAGGGCATCATGCCTGCTCAGGCTCAACAGCTGGCAGGGGGAAAGATTCAGGTAGACAGCGTCTTGGCACGCAAGAACGGCAACCGGATGGACGTTGCCTTCCGTATGAACCTGAACGATTTGAAGATGAAATCAGAGCAGCAGATTGTTTTCACACCGGTAATGGTAGGAACTGATTCTATCGCTCTCAACCCTATCATCATCCAGGGTAGAAACCAGGCTGTAAGATACCGCCGGCTTGCCGACAGCAAGAAGAATCCGCAGGCACAGGTTCTTACCCGCAAGAACAAAACCAGTCAGCAGGTTTACTTCGCCCAGTCTGTTCCTTATCAGAAATGGATGAAGAAGTTCAAACTCTCGGTAAAGGAAGATCTTTGCGGATGCGGAAACCTGATAGAACAGGACAATACGCCGATTGCGGATATCGACCGTACACCTAAGATTACGAAGGATTTCTTCGTGCAGCCGAAGGCGGAAGCCAAGAAGGTGAGAGCCGAAAAGGGTGAAGCTTACCTGAGCTTCAAGCTCAACAAGAGTAATATTCTTGCCAACTTCCGTGAGAATGCTACTGAGCTGAAGAAGATTACTTCCACCATCGACCTGGTGAAGAACGACAAGAATGTTGAAATCACAGATATTGATATCCATGGTTTTGCTTCGCCTGATGGTTCGTATGCCAACAACAAGCGCCTTGCCAACGAGCGTGCAGCTGCCCTCCGTAAATATGTGAGCAGCCTCTACACCTTAAACAGCAAGCTCTTTACCTATCAGGCTACACCGGAAGACTGGGAAGGATTCAAGAAGAAGATTCAGGCTAGTCATCTGGCTGATAAGGAAGCAATTCTCGAGATAGCTAACTCCTCGCTGGCTCCCGACGATAAGGACCTGAAGATCAGAAAGCTCCATCCGGCTAGTTACCGCTACATCCTGGATCATATCTATCCTCGTCTCCGTCATAGCGACTATACGGTAACCTACACAGTTCGTCCGTTCAGCATCGAAGAAGCCAAGGAGATATTGAAGACCAAACCACAGCAGCTTTCTCTGCAGGAGATGTTCCTGGTGGCACAGACTTACGAGCCGGGTTCGCCAGAGTTTAACGAGGTATTCGACATCGCCGTCCGTCTCTTCCCAGATGATGAGACAGCGAATCTCAATGCCGCCTGCACCGATTTGCAGAAAGGTGATCTTACTTCTGCCGAAAAGCATCTTGCCAAGGCAGGCAACTCGAAAGAGGCAGAGCGTGTAAGAGATGTCTTCAAGCAGATAAAGGAATTGGAATAACAGAAAATTAGAGAATAACGATTATAAACAAGCTTAACTTTCAAAGATTATGAAGATTAAACATTTATTTGGCTTGGCTGTCATCGCAGCTATGACAGCAAGCTGTTCAAGCAATGAGGACCTGGGAACCGCAGGTCCAGGTACTGGTACTAATGAAACTGGTGTTGGTTATGCAACTTTCACCATCAACTTGCCTTCTACAAACGGCACTCGTGCAGCTGGCGACCCTGAATTCACACCAGGTGATGCGAAGGAGTATGATGTAAACGATGCAACCTTGCTCATCTTCAAGGAAGCTGGAGCATCTGAGAATGAATACACCTTTGTGGAAAGCGTAAACTTGGGTTCAATGGCTCCTTGGAAGGATCCATCTGAACCAGGCGTTACAACTCATGCCAAGATTACCGTAAAGTTGGACAAAGTAAATACTACAGAAAAGTTCTATGCATTGGTTCTTCTGAATAATGGAACAAAGAGCAGCAAAAAAGTGGACCTCCCTGGCGAAAATCAGACTTTTTCAGCATGGAATGAAGCAACAGCAAATGTAACTGACAAAATCGCTAATACTGATGATGGTTTCTACATGGCAAACGCTCCTTTGTACAAGGACAACAAGGTTACAACATTGGTTCCTATCGAAAGCGCAAAGATTTACCCTACCGAGGCACAAGCAGCTTCTAATCCTTCTACAGACATCTACGTTGAGCGTGGAGTTGCTAAGGTAACGGTAACTTCTGCTTCAAGTGCCAAAAAGACTATTGCAGATGGTACATATAAGGGTGACGAGGTAACCATCCAAAAATGGGGCTTGGACGTAACCAACAAGAAGAGTTTCCCTATTCACAAAACTGATGGTACTGGCTATGATGATATTTGGTCTAACACAGCAACCCCTAGCAGTCCTACTAACAATGCAACAACTTTACGCTTCGTAGACAATAATACTGCAACAGCTGCTAAGCGTGTATATTGGGGTGTAGACCCTAATTACGACATCGCTGAGTTGAATGATATTGAGACTGGTGTTGGCAAGAGAACTGAGAATTTCAACTACGTCGTTAAGGATGAATTGACAGCAACCACTTCCGATGCTCAGTACTGTCTTGAGAACACATTCAACCTTGACAATATGATGCAGGGTCAGACCACTCGTGTTGTCTTCAAGGCTAAGTATACACCAAAGGGTTTCACAAAGGACGCAACATTCTATATGGTAGGTAAGAATACTGCCATTTGGGATGAGACAAATCTTAAGAAAGAAATTGTGGCAGCCGTTACTAAAGTTGTAACATCAGCAACTACGGCTAATACAACCGTCGAATTGACAGCTGCAGGAAACGACATCACAAAGGCAGGCAATCATTTGTTGGCATTGTGTAACATCTCAGTAGCTGGTGTAACTCTCGACCAGACCAATATAGATGCCATCAACGCAAAATTAGGTCTCAAGGAAGGCGAAGGAATCAGCACCTACCAGAATGCAGAGGCTTATTATATAGCTCGTGTTAAGCACTTTGGAGTCCTCACTCCTTGGGAAGCTGGACAAAGTTATGGAACTGACAACTTAAGTTTCCTAGGACGTTATGGCGTTCTCCGCAACAACTGGTATGAATTGACCGTTGACAAAGTAAGTGGTCCAGGCTATCCTGATGTTCCAGATGTTAAGCCAGACGTTCCAGATGATGAAAACTTCAAGTACATCAGCGTCAGCGTGAAGATCCTCGACTGGGCTAAGCGTTCACAGGACGTAGATTTGTAATCCATTACACATTATTATATATAGCTCAGCCGCTCTAGCGCTAAGGAGCGGCTGGCTATCTCGGAAAAATAAGAATCTATTTATACACTTTACTTTTTCATAAAACAGATAAGCATCATGGCAAACAAGAAGTTTAACAGTTGGATCAAGAATATATGCATGGGATGGGGCTTCATCATGGCCGGCAGTATGCTCAGCAGCTGCAACGACTTGATGCACGACGACCTGCCTCCTTGTGACATGGGTGTTGACTTGCAGTTCAAGTACGACTACAACGTGCAGCGTGCCGACATGTTCAATGATCATGTGGGCGGACTCTGCGTATTCGTATACGACGAGCAGGGCAACTTCATTGCTCGCCATGATGCCTATAACGATGCGACATCACAGCCGCTCAAGGACCCTAACTATGCCATGCGAATCAATCTGGAACCGGGCAAATACAGATTCGCAACCTTCGCCTTCCAAAAGAAATACGAAGATGCACTCGCGCAGCCAGGTGCCAAATTCCAGATAGCTCTGCCACAGCAGGGTGACAACATCACCTCCCTCCATGCCCGTCTCGACCGCGAACAGGGCAAGGTAAACAACCAGAGCCAACCGCTCGATACACTCTGGCAAGGACTCAGCAACGAACTGGTTGAAGTAAAAGACCTGCAGGTTACACGCCATACCATCGGTCTGGTTCGTGATACCAAGCAGCTCACCATCAGCCTGCATCAGACCGACGAGCCTGCCAACATCAATGCCGATGACTTCAGTTATCAGATAACCAATGCCAACGGCGATATCAGTTACGACAACTCTCTCCTCCCCGACGAGGAGTTGACATATACCCCATACTACACCTGGACCACTGAGTTTAAGGATACCGAGGGCAATGTAAAGGAGCGTACCGCTCATGCCGCCCTCATGTTCTCCCGACTCATCTGGCATCCGGCAGAAGAAAACGACAAGAACGCCATCCTCACCATCACGAACAAGACTACTGGCGAAGAGGTGGCACGCATCAATCTTGCAGACTTTCTGGCTCAAGGCCGTGGTGCCTTCGAAGCCCGCCATTATTCAGAGCAGGAATTCCTGGACCGAGAGTACGACTACAAGCTCGACTTCTTCCTCCAGGGCAACCAGTGGAAGTATGTGCAGCTCAGCATTTCCATCCTGGATTGGAGCAAGCGCATCCAGCGTGTCGATTTCTAACCGTTTCAGGTGTCAGAGCCCCTTCCGGGCATTTAGCTCATAAGAGTATTTGACTTTTAAAATTAGAAACAATGAAAATACGAGATTTCATTTTAAGTTTAGTTAGTTGGTTTATATTGTTGGTTACAGTAAGTTGCTCTGACGAACTTGGAGGCGAGCGCGCCCCCATTTCGTCAGAAAGCAACTTACATGTACTCGTGCCAACCGTGCTCAGCAGCCGCGGCACCCGTACCGACGATGCTTCCGGCCTTCCTACCTATAATGCTACGGTAGATGAATGCCAGATCAACGACCTGACCCTCTATGCCTTTCCGGTAAATAATGACGGCAAGCTCCTGGTAGAGACGCTCCCTGCCCCATTGGCTACAATGATGGTAGAGCAGCATGTAGCTAACTATCAGCTCACCATCGAGCCGGGCACTTACCATATCTATGTGGTTGCCAACATGAACAAGGTGTTGAGTGGTAAGACTATCAAAACTGAAGATGAACTCAAAAATATAGTACTCTATTACAGACCTACAAGTACACCAGGTATGCCTGTATGCACCAATATCCCGATGATTTACGAACCTAAGGATGTGAACGGTACTATCATCGATACAAAAATAGAAAAAAGTGGTAAGAAATATACAGAGGTAGCAGCTAACCTGAAGTTTACATGCGTAAAGGTTAAGCTCAACCTCATTATGGACCCAACTGCGAGCGATAATCTTTATGACAAGAGCTATAGCATAACAGATATTGCTGCTCAGAAGCTTACTCCTTCTACCCATTTATTATGGGATGGAAAGTTTACCCAGACAAATGTTTCTTCTGAATATGCTACAGGTATCGAGAACACCATTTACCGTAGTTCATCTACTGGCGAAGCTAGCACTGGACGCTATTATCAGAACGGAGAATATACCATCGATGAAACCAATGCTAACGAAAACAACAAGGATGTGGTATCTATTACAGATAGAACCAACAAGGGTACACCAATCCCTACGAACTTTAAGCAATGGCTTTTTCAAGGTACTTACTATCTGCCAGAGCGTTATATCTCTAAAGTAGAGGAACAGTCGGTATTGAAGATTAACGGTATAGTTAATAGCAGCAACAAGAATCAATATACCATTAAGCTGGGACATAAGCAGAACGCATCAGATGCTCTGCCTACATTCCCTCGTGGAACCTATTATGAGATTATCGGCAAAATCAAGAGTCTGGGAAACATGACTCTCGACTGTAATGTGAGCGTAAAGGACTGGACTCCTGTAACGATAGATGCCGACTTCAACCATACTACTTTGTGGGTAAGCAAGACGAAGGCGAGCGTAACATCTACCACGACAGACTCCATCGACTATGAGTCGAACGTAATGCTGACAGACGCAGATTTCGGTTGCGATGAAAAGGTAACAACATCCAGTGGTGTGAAAGATGTGATTGTGTTAGATGCAGTGAAGAATCATAGAATCACATTCAAAATCAACGAGGACATTAAGTTCTCCGACTATAATAGAAAGTACAAGGGTACGGCAAAGGTTTGGATTAAGGCTGGTAACATTAAGAAGTATCTCGATGTAGAGTATGATGCCTCTCCTTATTTTGAGGTAAATCCACAGGAAGTAACCATCTATTGGGGTAGCGACAACAATACCAAATTGGTACAGTTTAAGACCAACCTGGGCGGTTTGGCTTTCACCGATAACGGAACCTCTTCCACCGTAGGTAAGTCAACCATTCAGGCATCTTGCGATAAAACTGATACTCCAGAAGGAACCTTCAAGATTGTGGCAACCAGTAACCCTGTTACCACGACAGTACATTATCTCACTGTGCAGCCAAAGGAATCTCCAGAAGGCTTCAACTTTGTCAAGAAAATCAAGGTAACGGTAAAGCCTGCCGTAGGTAACTATCGTATCAACTTCCGTGCCATCAACGACCGCGCACATTATAAAGGAGATAATAGTAATGGAACTGATAATTATAAGGGTACACCTGAAGAAAAAAAGGAAGAGACTTATAATGGAACTCCAGGAAATACCAACTGGGCAGATGGATGGTTAGACCTTTCGGATGATAATGACAAGCGAATTTATATACCTCAAACAGACAATCATCGTGTCTATGTCTATACCCAGATTGGTGAAACAACTGGAGCTGTAGCCAGCTCTAAAGTTTGGAAATTTTCAGTTGAATGGCCTGGTGATAAGATGGTTGAGGATAATACGAATGTGGGGTGGTATTACAAGGACTTCTCCAAGGATGCCCAGTCGATATCTACAGATTTTGGTGCTACGGGAACAAGAACCATCAAGCCTGGTGAAACATTGATTATGTTCAGTAACAATACCAATACGAATTGGGGTTTTACGCTTCATCGTTGCCCTCACCACTTGGAGCCGGGTATTCCTCTCTTCGACTATGAGGATAAAGAGGGTTGGATTGTCTATGATCCTACATCAGATCCTACTTGGAACATATATGATGACATGCCAACTATTGAGAACATCAACTTTACCATTTACACCAAATTCCAGACTTATGGATGGTTTAATGTATATGGTGCCGCCAATGGCAAAAATGGTAATAACGATAATACAGAGCGCGAGTCTTTTACCATCTATGATACAGCGGGTAAAAGTTGGTCATGCGAGAATTTGAATAATGGTTGGTATAAGACTGTGATTACCCTCAAGGCTGTTAAGGGAGACCACGGGAAGGCCATCAGAATCAAAAAAGACAACAAAGCTACGGGTGGAGAAAGCGTCCTGCTATTCAATGGCAACAGCTATGAGAAGCATAGTGACACAGGCTGGTACGATGGCTCCTCTTGGCACGCTGGCAAGCCATTCTGATGTGAAATAAATAAGATTAGTATCAGATTTGAACACTGTTATAAATCAGTTTAAGCAATGAAGAAGATCAAACATTTAATGATATGGATTGGATTGCTCCTCAGCCTTGTTTCCTGCAAGGATACGATGGAGGCTATCGGACTCGGCGGGGATGAAATCCCTGCCGAGGGACTTGTCTTGAACCTTCAATTGACCAACTTCACCAAGCAACAGATTGGTACAAGAGCGGGGACCTCGGAGACATTCAATTCGCTCTGGGCTGTGTTCTATGGAGATAATAACGAATACTTAGACAAGGCAGATTATTCTACCTTAGAACAGCAGCCTGATGGCAGCTACAAGGTAAAGATAACCAATGTACCTGCTGGTACCAAGAATGTACATCTTGTAGCCAATGCCAGCGACATGACGGAGAGCGAGGCGCATGACTTGCAGTCTCTCACTGCTGCAGAGGAGAGAGACCCTCAGCTTGATGCCCCTATCTGCTGGGGTGAAATTTCAATAGATAAACTTTTGGAAGCTAATCCTTCTGTTACGATGTTGCGCCAATGCGCCAAGATTAGTTTGGAGATAGACAATAGCATCCAGAGTAATTTCACCAATGCAGGCTTGTACGTCTATAACATGGCAACCAAGGCAGCCATAGCTCCTGCCAATTATACCGAGCTAACTACTACCGATGACTTGGCGGAATCTACCGCTCTCAGAACGAACCCATTGGGCGGCGGTACCGCAACCACCGTGGCAGTAAATGAAACTTCTGCAGGCAAGGCAATGGTGATTATCAAGGCGAATTATAAGAAAAGTGAAGAAGAAGATTATAGAGAAGGATATTATAAGGTGGCACTCTACAAGAATGACAAAAAGGCCCAATATGCCTTGCTCCGCAACCACCATTATACCATCAAGGTAACCAAGGTAAACGACTATGGCTTCTCTACGCTTGATGAGGCTAAGAAGAGTCAGCCAGAGAATAGACTGGAAGTAGAGGTGCGGGACGATAACCCTGAAATCACCAGAATGATAGCTTGCAAAGACTATGAACTGGGAGTGAGCGATTATCAGGAGGTAAATGCAAACACAACAGAGGCTACCGTAACCATTGTTACTACCTTGCCAAAGGCAACGAGTAGTAATGGTAAGCTATATGATGTCAAGATAAGTAATTCTTGGATAACCGATTGGCAGCAAGAGACCGAGAATAATATACAAGAGACAAGCAGCTCTTCTAAAGGCAAGAAATATACCTTGAAGCTTAAGCTTGAAAAGAATAACCAATCAGAGAATCCACGTCCAGGAATCATCACCGTTACTTCTGGCGACCTTTCTCTTGATATAACCATCAAGCAGGCTGGTTTCGACTTTAGAAAAGATGATTCTGAGAGACGCGTTACCATGCAGTATAATAACTCCACCGTAGCTGACAACTATTTCAGCTGGTTGGACACTGATGTGCAAGGCATCACTCCTACAGATATGCAAGGGGCTGTGAGAAATGATGGTTTGCATTTCTGCGTGGGAACAGCAAATATCACGTATCTTATCCCTTATCTAGATGGAGATTATAAGATTAACGATGATAGTAGAATCAAAGTGGAAAAAGATAATGGCAAATGGAAGGTAAGCCTTACCAATACTACGGCAAACAATGATTTGTGGAAGTCTTCATTTACCATCATCAACAAGGCTGGCATCAAGATCACCTATCCTGTTTATCATACTGGTATCTTCCATAAGATAGATGATACTGATTATCAGCTGACAGAAAACGGGGATAACACGAAGGTGAAGGGCTGGTTCTATTATGGTGTGGTAAAGGTACAGGGAAAGAAGGCCGATGGAACCACCACTACCTATTATATGTTAGACCGCAACCTAGGTGCATCCAACAATGGTTACTATGCCCCAGATGTGGTGGCACTGGAAAATAACAAGAAAGCCATTGGTGGCTATTTCTGTATCTCTAAAAAACAGAACACCAGCGATGCCAATCAGGATCTCTCCAGCGCCTTGGCACCAGAAGGCTATACCATTCCAACTGATGCCGTGTTCGAAGAGTTAGTTAATGCTGGCAATCTGGAGGTGGTACCACAGTCCACATCGTTAGGAGAAACTTACAACTGCGTGCGTATCAAGACGGTGGATTCCGAGTTGCCGTACATCTATCTGCCTATGGGTGGATTCTTGGAGGGCGAGAGCCATAAGAACCCTATCCATGTAAATCTCTGGACCAAGACTTTGCTGTCAGGTACGCAGGGCTTCAGTACCACCAGTCATGAATATGGTTTCTGGTATAGATACTTTGATGTTTACAACAAGAGGATAGGATTATCCAATATGAGATTCGTGAGTGGTAGCAACGGCATGAACAATGGCCGCTACAAGGGGATGCCAATACGCCTGATTCTGTCAGATAAGTGATAAATATAATAACATCTTTTACTTATATATAATTAAAGTATAAAAAACAGCTGTTTTACAAAGAAGAGGGTGTGTCATAAGCCACACCCTCTTCCTTGATTCTTAGCTTCACTCAAATCTGCAACTTCATTTCATCAATACGAACGCCAAAATCATCCATATAGCGCTTGTATATATAAGAGGCAACTTGTAATATTCCCATCATAGTCATTATTCATTTTATAGTTTATTGCCGCAGAGTTCCGCTTTTTTATTGAAACCGCCAAAGAAAATCAAAAGAAATCTGCGAAAATCCGTGTAATCCGTGCCTTATCTATATCCTAAGAAACTTATGACACACCCTCACAAAACGGGTGAATGAGAGCAAGAAAACGAATGAATGAGAGCAAGAAGAGGGGTAAAACAAGGATTTTAACCTACTAAAACAGTTCTTTCAACTGAGAAAAGAAACATTTATACTTAGATAAAATCTCCGTTCATAGACGTTGAATGTCCGTTCAACGTCGATGAACCGCCATTCATAGACGCTGAACCGCGGTTCAACGTCGATGAACGGAGATTTCAATAGGGTTAAAGAACATTTTATCCTATAATCAACCAAGACTTTTCCCGAGATTAACCCATTATTAATACAGCAAGAAGGAAGAAAGGAGATAAGAGGAAGCCTGAAAAGAAATAAAAGGTATAAGGAAATGAGATAAGGGGCATAAATGAAGAAAAGATGTTTTTAATTTGGTAGTTTCACCATTTATTCGTATCTTTGCCAACAAAGAGAATATCACTTAAAAGAAAGGCGAGCAATTATGGCAAGAAAACTATATCCGATAGGATTACAAACTTTCGAACGAATCAGAGTAGAGGATAAGTTCTACATTGACAAGACGGAATATGTATATCGTATGGCACATACTGATGGTACTTATTTCTTCCTGAGCCGTCCACGCCGTTTCGGAAAGTCGCTGCTGCTGACTACCATGAAGAGCTATTTTGAAGGAAAGAAGGAGCTTTTCAAAGGACTCGCCATCGAAAAGCTAGAAAAGGATTGGATAAGCTATCCGGTGCTTCATTTCGATATGAGCATGGGCAAACACATGGAGATAGCCCAGCTGGAAAGATATTTCGACCAGCGACTTGCAGAACAAGAGCAGAAATGGGGTATTACGAATCCGGCTATTGATGCCAACGACCGCCTCATCTCACTTATCCAGACTGCCTATAGGGAAACTGGCAAGCAAGTGGTAATACTGATTGACGAATATGATGCCCCTTTGCTTGATGTGGTGCACGAGGATGAAAAACTGGAAGAACTTCGCAACGCCATGCGCAATTTCTACAGTCCGCTAAAAGGATGCGAGAAATTGCTCCGCTTCGTATTCCTCACAGGCATCACCAAATTCTCTCAGCTCAGCATCTTCAGCGAATTGAACAACATCACCAATATCAGTATGGACGAGCCGTATGCCGGCATTTGCGGAATTACGGAAGATGAACTGGTGAACGGAATGCGGAATGACATAGATGCACTTGCTGAAAAATTAAACTTATCGTATGAGCAGACGTTAGCTAAGTTAAAGGATAATTATGACGGCTATCATTTTACATGGCCTTCTCCAGACGTTTATAATCCGTTCAGCTTATTAACCTGCTTTGCCAAGCAGAAAATTGATTCCTACTGGTTTGGATCTGGCACTCCTACTTATCTGATCAATATGATGCGCAATTTCAACTTTCTGCCAGCGAACCTGGGCGAGAGCATGGAAGCCGGAAAGGATGACTTTGATGCTGCCACGGAAACCATGACCACCATCATGCCGCTGCTCTATCAAAGTGGCTACATCACCATCAAGGATTATGATGAAGAAACGGAACTCTATACCCTAGCCATTCCCAACAAGGAAATAAGAGTTGGATTGTACAGAAGTTTGTTGCCTCATTATCTGACCTCAAAGACTGCAATGTGCAATACCACCATCGCCAAGATGTCGGTGCTTATTAAACAGCGCAAGATAGACGAAGCATTACAGTTGCTGAAATCGTTTTGGGAGACGGTGCCTTATTGCAACAACACCCATTACGAAGGGCATTACCAGCAAACGATGTATATCATCTTTGCCTTGCTCACGAATTTCAGGATTATAGTGGAGCAACATACGTCAAAGGGGAGAATTGATATAACCATGGAGACGGATGAAACTATCTATGTAATGGAGCTGAAGTTTGGAAAGACTGCCCAGGAGGCTCTTGAGCAGATAGAAAGCAAGCATTATGCCGATGCCTTTGCCATGAGCGGCAAGGAAATTATCAAGGTAGGTATGAGCTTCAATATCAAAGAAGACAACACCATCGTGTTCGATTGGAAATCATCAGAAATTTAGATGACAAAAAAAGCGTGCAGGCGACTATGATGTGGCTTGCACGCTTTTTCCTTTTATATTTATCCTACAGCCACGCTGCTCTTGATAGTTCAGTATCACACCGAAGTACCTCTCCACCATCAGCAAGAAAGTCAGCGGCAAATCACCGAATAAAAGTTCTACAAATCACCGAATTTCTTCCTCAGTTATTCTCATGGTTTATGCAGTATAAAGATTTAATTGACGCAAAAGTTCCCTACCTCAGCAAGCTTTCCCCAGGCGGTCCCATCCCGCACAACCATGGCGAGGGCTTTGATGCAGCATTAGATCTCCTCCCGCAACAGCCAGGCGGTCCCATCCCGCAAAATATGGCGAAGACCTTTGATGGTCCGCCAACCTTAGAGCGAAGCGGTTCTGAGCACCGAGTAGGGCGGTTTCCTCCCTCGCTCCTGAGGAGAGAGGGTCGGGGTGAGAGGTGGAGCCCTCTTTAAGGGTAAAGAGGGACGGGGTGATTTTCGAAAAAACAGCACAGAGGGCGGTTACATCCTTCTCATTTCGAGAAGGGTTTCTGTCCCCTACAAGGGGAAGAGGGCACTGAAAAAGTCCCTTCATGGGTTATGGTAGTTTAACATTCTGCTTTTAAAATAGCCTCCCTAAAAGTTGCATATGTGCAATATTTTTTGTATCTTTGTAGGAAAATACAAGGATTATGCTAGAGCAACAACAGACCATATCATTCAGTGATTATTCAAGTTTGTATGACTTGATTATACCAAAAGACAACCTGCTCCGCCAGATTAATGACCTGGTGGACTTTAGTTTCGTATACCAGGAATTGCAGGATAAGTATTGTCATGACAATGGGCGTACGGCAGAGAGTCCTATCCGTATGTTCAAGTATCTCCTGTTGAAGGTGATTTATAACATATCTGATGTTGATGTTGTTGAACGTGCTCGCTATGATATGTCATTTAAGTACTTCTTAGGATTAACTCCTGAGGAGACTAAGTTGATAAATCCTAGTTCCTTGACCAAATTCCGCCGACTTCGCCTGAAGGATATGGAGTTGTTGGATCTGCTCATCAAAAAGACAGTTTCTATTGCTATAGAAGTAGGTGTCCTAAAGTCTAAAACCGTCATTGTTGATGCTACCCATACATATTCTCGTTCTAACCCTATTAGTGCAGCAAAGAGTTTGGAGTACTATTGCAAGACCGTAATCAAAGTCATAAATTCTATAGATGATAGTATGGTATTGCCAGAGCTTCCTGAAGAGAAGAAGTATTCTTCTATCATGAAAGCTGCCAAGGCGATTGTTGCTACAGTAGAAGCTGACGCTGCAACTGCCAATATGCCTGCAGTCAAGGAGCGTCTCAATATGCTGAAAGAAACCATTGAGGATGCAGAGATACGCAGTATAACCTCTAAAGATGAAGATGCTCGCATTGGGCATAAGACAGCAAATTCTTCATTCTTTGGTTATAAGACGCATATGGCTATGAGTGATGAAAGAATTATCACCGCAGCTACCGTCACTTCTGGCGAAAAGTGCGATGGACAGCAGTTGCCAGCACTCATAGAAAAGACTGAATCTGCAGGAATGGAGATTGATGCTATTGTTGCAGATACTGCATATTCTAGTAAATCAAACATAGAACTCACAAAATCCAAAGATATAAAATTGGCAGCTCCATTGAATCCTTTAGTAGAAAAAGGAAATCGCCAAAATACGCTCAATTTTGAATATAACAAAGATGCAGATATGTATGTTTGTCCTGCAGGACATATGGCTGTAAGGAAGGCTAGGGAATTCCGTACAAATGATAAAGCTCATAAGAACGATAGATTCCGTTATTTCTTCGATATCGACAAATGTAAAGTCTGTCCTCTGCGTAATGGCTGCTATAGACCTGGAGCAAAATCTAAGTGCTTTAACGTAACAATAAAGACTGAAGCTCAGAAAGAATTACTTGAATATCAGAAGACACCTGAGTTTGCTCAACTTCAGAGGAAACGATACAAGATAGAGGCCAAGAACTCGGAACTTAAGAATACCCTTGGATATGATAGAGCACTGTCATATGGTTTGTCGTGCATGGAAATGCAGGGCGCATTGACTATTTTCGCTGCAAATGTCAAAAGAATCCTCAAATTAATGCATAAAGCATAAGAGAGAGGATATCCTCATGAATATGCCCTCATATAACCCTCTGTAAGTCGTTATAAAGGTATCTAAGCCATTGTGTCAGGCAGAATAGACTTAAAATCTGTCCGTCTGAAAACTGCTCAGAAGTACAGTAACTGGCTGCTTTTTTATTTGTTTTTCCAAAAACAGGCACCTTTTTCAGTGCCCTCGGGGAACCGAAGGGGTTGTAAAGACTATTGAAGAGAGGCTTGGTGAGAAAGGTGGAGCTCTCCTTACAGGAGAGACGGAGAGGTAGAAATACAGCACTGCAGACTTTACGTCTGCCCTATCCGTGAGATCCGTGAAATCCGTGTGCGAATGAGCAATTGCCTATCATTCACTGCGGACTTCACACCCGCCCCATCTGTGTAAATCTGTGAAATCTGTGGGACAGAAAAGAGTTAAGAAGGATCAAAAAGATTACCTCTTGTTTTTTATCTTATATATCCCAACAAATCAAGATACATCATTCTTGACTCTAAGTGTTCATCTTCAGGAATATGATTTGCTTCTTTCTCTAAATCTTCTGTAGAGTACAAGAATTTGAAGCCATTCTTTTCTTAAAAATGAAGCACATTTTCCTTATTATAAGCATCAACAACAATGAAACGGCAACCAGTCTTATTGTCTGGTAACAAAAACCAAGATATGATATAGTCTATCGCTTGTGATCCAATACCATCATGAGTACTTTGAAAATCCTTGGCTACTCCAAGTCTTCCAATCAATACTGCAGGATAACTCCTTGTTCTTTTAGAATTAGGAATTTTCCTCTGTATTCGATTTCTTGAAGCATTTGGAATTAAAGCTGCCTTGATACTGTCGTTAGCTAATGTAAAGGCACAGACTATTTCATCCTTACCACTTCTTTCAGTTGCAAAGAAATATGTCTTCCCTAATAATTGCCCATCATAGAGACAAGCCTCTCGATGAAAGAAGTCATCAAGGTCTTTATCGCCACAGCTAAAAGTATCAAGCTCCTCTTTTGTCGTAACTCGATAAAGAGAGCAATTACTTTGCAAAAGGACTCTTTCCTCCATGCGCTTTCAAATTAGCAGTTGAGCGAATCAAAATCTTCTCAACGTCATCAAATGACATTCGCAATGCCTTTCTTTGTGGATTGCGTTCATTCTCCTCTGCCTCACGAACAAATCGTTCAGCGGTCTCACCTGTCAAAACAGGAATGCTTCTTATCTCTAATGCCATAATCTTCTCCTTTTAAACGTTTAACTCTGCCACAAAAATACGCTTTTTCTTCGAAACCACCAAGAAAATCACAAGAAATCTGCAACTTATCATCAAATAACCACGAAATCAATCGTAAACTATAAACTATTAACTGTAAACTATAAACTGCTATTCCCAGGCGGTCCCATCCCGCACAACATGGCGAAGACCTTTGATGGTCCGCCAACCTTAGAGCGTAGCGGTTCTGAGCACCGAGTAGGGCGGTTTCCCTCTTCTTCCCTGAGGTTTCTGTCCCCCGCTAACGGGGGAACCGAAGGGGGTGTAAAGACCATTGAAGAAGACCGAGATGAGAGGTGGAGCCTTCCTTAAGGGTAAGGAAGGACGGGTAGGTTTTCGAAAAAACTACTTCTTTGCCAAAGAAGAGCCAGAGCAATTCGAAAGTGCATACGTTCCAATCACCCCATAAATTAAATTCATTTTTATTGTTCCTCATCTTCCCAGAACTCAGGAAGAAGAGTATAATACTTATCCTCAGGCGTAGAATCTATGTGCTTCAACACATAACAAAGCCAACGCTCAGGATTTTTATCTAGCACCTTACGCTGTAATGGTGATATACCAAAACCAGTACATAAACCTATATCCACTTATCCAAATAACATTTAAAATCCTCTATACCTATAACCTCCACTTTAGGAAAAGGAATATTTTCCAGGACCTTAAAGTGCTTGTCTTCTGTAACAATACACTTTGCATTTGCAGCAATGGCACAATCTACAAACTTATTGTCATCTTTATCTGTCTCAATTAAAGCAAAAGTATAATGAGGATCTTTGCGAATTACATTGGGTCTAGTCAATATAGCATAAACGATGGCCTCAGAAACTTGAGGGGATATATTACGAGATAAAACCTCTGAATACTCCTCTATTATTTCATTGGACACACAAAGGTTATAATCGCCACTAAGAAAAGCATTCCACACCTTACGATACGGACTTCTAGGGGCGATTGACATAATCAAACTATTTGTATCCAATACAATATTCATAACCTAAAGATTATAATATTGGTTTATTGTACGGAGTACGTTCATGGAGATGCCGGAAACTCTCGATACGTTCTTCATTCAGGGTTCCTTCATTCCACATCCTATCTAATTCAGCATCAGCCATCTGAACAAAATAATCGGAGATTACCTTATTCAAATCTCGCAAAGCCTCAGGAGTCTTGATAAATGACAGCATATCGAGGATTTGCAATTGAGCTTGATTCATTGTTGCTACCTGTGCCATAATAATTCATTTTATTAATATCTAACCGCAAAATTACGCTTTTTCTTCGAAACCACCAAGAAAATCACAAGAAATCTGCAAGTTATCATCAAATAACCACGAAATCAACCGTAAACTATAAACTATTAACTGTAAACTATAAACTGCTATTCTATAATGAATTGTGCATGCAAAGTTAAGAAAAAAACAATATTCAAAGGCAAAAAAACAAGAAAAATCTCAGAAACTTATAATTTTTTATAAAAAGAACAATATATTATACCTTTTCTTACGTAATCTAGATTTTTTTGTTAACTTTGCAGGAAAAGTACAATATAATACACTACTTGATATGAAAATTCAAGAAGTAATGAAATTGCAGCATAAGAGTCTGATATCCATTAATATGAATAGGAGATTCCTAGATATAGGAGGCTAATAGAAATGAAAAAAGAATCAAAAGTAAACCAAGCAAAATATGTAGAACTTAATTTGTTTCCTGAGGAAAAAGAGGATCATCAGAAAGACTCTATCTCTTCAGAAGACATGGAAAGCGATACTTCTCCAGACAAAGAGTATGACTTGACTGATTTGTTTGAAAGACTTTCCCAATCAGCTTTTCGCAGCCGATTCCATCTCTCGAAGAAGGATAAGGAATATATTGCAGAAAAGGGTTTGGCTACCATCCGTAAGCATGCGGAGGATTTCGTTGCCAAACGCCTTGCTCCTGCCGTGATTCCCAATGACGGCAAGCAGACGCCTATGAGAGGGCATCCTGTATTCATTGCCCAGCATGCTACAGGCTGCTGTTGCCGTGGTTGTTTCTTCAAATGGCATCATATACCTGCCGGAAGACAGCTGACAGGAGAAGAACAGCAGTATGCTGTAGCAGTACTGATGGCATGGATTGAAAAACAGGTTTAAAAAGCATGAAGTTTTAGCAGCAAAGTTTAAATTAATTATCCATTGTTGTCAATTTTGCAGAATATTTAGTCAAAATTGGCAAAAACTGTTTACTCCAAATCTATAAACCGGGTTGGCACGTAACTTGCTCCTACATAGAGTGAAAGCCGAAGCCGAAAGGGCAAGGGGAACGACAAGAACCCTAAGTAATGACAGTTGAGGGTTTCTAGAAATCCTTGAGCCTCGTAAGCCGAAGCAATCGTTATTAAAAAGGATATATTAAAAACAATGAGAAATCCCGACTGAGCCGGAAGGCGAAGAGAGGACGAGAAAAATAGAATTAGGAGGTTTTACATGATGTTGTTAGCTCGTAGAAATAACAGTGTTTCAAATTGGTTGAACAGTTGGTTTAATGACAACTTCTTTGATACAGGCTTGATGCCACACATGAACGCAACAGCTCCTGCAGTCAACGTCAAGGAAAGTGCTACAGCTTATACGATGGAGGTTGCAGCTCCTGGTTTGAAGAAAGATATGGTCAAGATGAACATCGATAAGGATGGCTATCTGAATGTATCTATCGAGAACAAGGATGAGAAGAAGGAGGAGAAGAAGGAAGAGCATTACTTGCGTCGTGAGTTCTCTTACAGCAGCTACTCTCAGAGTTATGCTTTGCCAGAGGATGCTGATCAGGAGAAGATTTCCGCTGAGGTCAGTGACGGTGTCTTGAAGATTGAGATTCCTAAGATAGCCAAGGAGGAGAAGAAAGACGATGTTAAGCACATTGAGGTTAAGTAATCTTTCTTGAAGTGCTATGCAGCTTTCAAGATACATTCATTGCATCGAGGAAATAATTAAAACTGGGGGCTAGTCCTGATTATGGGGCTAGCCCTTTTTTTGAATATATGAATTTAATTTTGGGGGTGTAATTTAAACTGTGTCAAGGCTTGTTCTTAACTTTCATTCCCACTCCCTGCTGGGGGCATGCCCCCAGCAGGGAAGTCTTTTCGGCTGCAAAGTTACATAATTTTAAATCTATCTCCAAATTTTATTGCCAATTGTTGAGAAATTTGTCCCCAATTTGCCAGTGGCATAGTCCATTTCTTACGGATGTTGCGGTAAGCTAAGTACACAAGCTTCTCCAAAGAATTATCCGTAGGAAAGACCCCTTTAGTCTTTGTGACCTTTCTTACCTGTCTGTGATACCCCTCAACCGTATTGGTCGTATAAATGAGTTTACGGATGGCTGGAGTATATTGGAAATACTCTGTCAGACGTTCCCAATTGTCACGCCATGACTTGATGACAATTGGGTACATCTCTCCCCACTTAGACTCTAACAGGTCTAAATTAGCAGCAGCGGAGTCTTTGTTTACTGCACCATATACTGTTCTTAAATCCTTGATAAACTCCTTTTGATGCTTACTGCCAACATACTTGATAGAATTGCGTATCTGATGGACAATACAGAGCTGCACAGAACTCTCAGGAAATACGCTTTGGATGGCATCTGGGAAGCCTTTGAGACCATCAATACAACAAATCAAGAGGTCTCGAACACCACGGTTCTGAAGATCCGTAAGAACTTCTAGCCAGAAGTTAGCTCCTTCACTCTTAGACACATACATACCTAACAGTTCTTTTTGGCCTTCCTTGTTGATACCAAGAATGTTGTAAATGGCTCGTGTGACAGCTCTGCCATTCTCATCCTTTACCTTATAATGGATAGCATCAAGCCAGCAAATGGCATATACAGGATCGAGCATGCGAGACTTCCAGGCGGTGATTTCGGGTAATACACGGTCTGTTATAGAGCTGATAGTATCGGCTGATAGAGTTGTGTTGAACTCACGCTCAAAGTAGCTGCTGATGTCACGTGTGCTGGTGCCCATGGCGTACATCTCAATAATCTGGTCTGCCATGCCATTGGCAAGAATAGTCTCACGCTTCTTTACGGTCTCAGGTTGGAAAGTTCCGTCTCGGTCACGAGGAGTCTCTATAGTGACCTCACCATATTTTGTTTGAACCTTCTTACCCATCTTACCATTACGACGGTTGCCGGAAGAGCGTTCCTCTTCACTTAAATGAGCGTCCATCTCACCTTCGAGAGCTGAGTTGAGAATACGCTCTAACAATGGAGCTAATGCTCCGTCCTTGCCAAATAAGGCTTCACTACTACGCAACTGCTGAGCTGCTTTCTTGTAATCAATTTCTAAGTTGTCCATAATATAAAAACTGTGTTAAACTACTTTTATTGTAGCTTGACACAGTTTAGTTTACACTCTCTTAATTTTGGAAAGGATCAAGGATGATTAGAATATTTATTTCACTTGCTTTCTTCGTCTTTCTGTCCCAAAAAATATGATTTTATGTCCAAAACTCTTCTTCGCCAGTGGGTTGCATCTTGCCCCCGCACTTTGGGCAAGTATGCATATCCCACCTGTGAATCCTGTCAGAACCACATCTTAGACATAGCCTTCCTACAAGAGAATTAAAACTAGGTGCAGCATCACCAATTACTCCACCCACCACAAGAGGTACTATGTTCCTGCAGTCAGGACAAGACATGGCTTCGATATGCTGTCCCATGAAGCCACGTCCCTCATATACTTCGGTCTCGTACCCACAATCCTGGCATCTGAATATCTTCTTTTGTGACATAAATAATCTCCTTTCTTACCATTTTAACACCCAACTTGCATCGGATATCTTGCCAATCTATACCATCATCGACATGATAGAGATTGCAGAATAACCCATAATATAATGAAGTAAATAGGTTTGATGCTTCATTATATTATAGGTTAAGCTTAAACCTTTCTTTAAACATAGCCATCTCTCTGGCAGGGATTTGAAGCAGAGTAGCTAAACTTTCCCATTGACTAACTGCTGCTTGAACCTCTTGGATGATGATTTCAGCTTTCTCCCTCTTAATCATGTAGCTTTCAGATGAATCAAGCAGAATATTGATGTCTGCCTTGTTTGAAGATTCATTGATCAGAAGACTCTGATATTCATTGAGGGTAGGATTCATATCATAGGCTGGTGATAGAGTCCAGCCCTTTGGTGTGAGTAGAAAGCCATGGTTTCTGAAGTGGTCATCAGAATTTCCAATGCAGATGTTGAAGACAACCCTTCGGTAGAGTTCCAGAAGATTTTTCTCTACGTCGCAGTGTCATAGCTTTAATCTTAATTATAATATGCAAAAATACATAATTTACTTTATTATAAGATGGGTTATCAAGTTTTTTTAAGAATAATTAGATGTATTAAATTAAACGCAGAAATCTGCCGGCATTACTGCCAGCAGACCTCTGCGTTTTAATTATATTGAAAATCAGATATTTGTTACTCTGAAACAGCAGCCTGTTCTATCTCTGTTGACTCCTGCTGGGCGTTCCCCCAAAAACTGGGGAATAGTAAGATTATGGCACCACGTAACATCATCTATAGCAATAATGCTTCCTTCGATTTAAATATTCCAGGTCTTCTTGGTGAGCATAGGCTTCCTTTTCAAACCTGATGATTTTGATAATCCTAGTCATAAGCCACAAGATTGCTGAGTTCGTCGAGGAAGTTAATCATCATGCTTCCGGTTCCTCTAGACTGGGAAGCTGCCCTTTCTCCGGCAATTCCCATGGCTTTCATGGCATGAAAAGATGCTTCCAGAGGATCGGAGTTCACAGCAAGGAATGCCCCAACGATACCAGTGGCAGTACATCCCATTGCAGTAACCTTGCTCATCATGGAATGTCCTTCATGAACATAAGCCATTCTTTCGCCATCCGTGATGAAGTCTATGGCTCCAGTTACAACTATGATACAGGAAAGTTGCTGAGCCAGTTTCTTAGCCTGTTTCTCAACCTCATAGGTTTCCTGGTGACTATCCACTCCCTGCATGCCTATCTGGTGAGAGTACAATGCCTGAATCTCACTGGCATTTCCCTTGATGACTGTAGGGTGACACCTGAGGATAATCTGTGATGCTATATCCATACGAAAGCGGGTGGCTCCTACTCCAACCACATCAAATACGATAGGAATTCTTTTTTTCATGGCAGCTTCCCCTGCCAGTATCATCGAGTGAGCTGTGGTGCTTTCCGGAACGCCCAGGTTGAGAGCCAAGGCATTGCTCTTGCTACTGATTTCCTCCACTTCTTCCTCGGCACGCGCCATGATTGGTGATGCTCCAATAGCCAATAGGCTATTGGCAACAAAGTTCATAGCCACATAATTGGTTATGTTGTGTACGAGAGGCTGCTGCTCTTGTATCAATCGTAAATCTGTCTTCATTTGTTTCACTACATTATTAATATATACTGTACCCATTGTCCCTGCACCATTGTTTGGCATGCTCAAATCCTTGGGCAGTGGCTCTGAAGATGTCCCCTTTGAGCAGCTTTCAGCCACCATTGGTGAGCCTTTACGTGGTCTTCTTTAGTTCCCTGACCCAGGTAAAATGCATTGGCAGCGTTAACCTGTGATTGTACATCTCCTTTTTCTGCTGCAATCAGATACCAATGAAGAGCTCTTTCGAAGTCCTGTTCCACTCCATCTCCCTGGTAGTAGCATTCTGCCACATTGTAGCATGCGTAAATATCACCCAGTTCAGCAGCCTTCATGTACCACTGAAATGCCATCACATGATCCTCCACAACACCGATGCCTTGCGCATAGCAGACACCCATGTTGTTCATCGCCATTAAATCTCCTTCAAGAGCTTGCTGACGATATTTGTTTGCCGTTTCACGTTCCTTTTTCATTTCTGTAATCTCAACTTGGGTGCAAAGGTACAACTTTAATTTTGAATTTCGACACCCTAAAGATACAAAAAGAAAAGGCAGCTGCAAGCATCTTCACAAACGCCTACAACTGCCATCTCTATAATATATATGGAAACTTCTTTCTACAATTCTCTCAAATTTTCATGAAACATCGCCTGTTAAGCGAAGTTCTTCATGTTGGATCTTGCACCATACTCAGCGCATGCTGCAACTACCAAAGCTAAAATCATTCCTAAAATCATCATAATCTTATCCTTTCTCTATATCAATCTGTTATCCTTATTTACATCTTCTTTACCTCATCTAATATCCATTAGAGAAGCTTCATTGGAAGCATCCTATGGATGCCTCTCAAAGCTTGCTTACTTGCCGAGGCTGATCTTCTTGTTTACATTTACAACCTCTGCAAAAAGAGCTGCTACAACTGCCAATGTCATTCCTAATATCATCATAATGTTACCCTTTCTTTACTTTAATTATTCGTTATTCAATCTTTTCGAGTGCAAAGATAATGCCTTTTTGTGTGCGCACACATTTTTTGGGAAAGAAAATGCAGAAAAGGGTATGATTTCTTGATTTCCGTCAAAAACAGTCATGACAATTGGAACAAAATGGCATACCAGTATGGATATATAAATATTAAAAATTTGGATAATACATCTAAAATTAGTAACTTTGCACTCATGAAGAATTTTGCAGCGATAGATTTTGAGACTGCCAACCAGCAACGAACCAGCGTTTGCTCCGTGGGCATTGTGATAGTAAGGGATGGTGAGATTGTGGATAGCTACTACAGTCTCATCAAGCCAGAGCCTGAGTATTATTCCTATTGGAATACTAGGGTGCATGGACTAACCATGGAGGATACCATGAACGCCAGGGTATTTCCTGAGGTATGGGCTGAGATTGAGCCAAAGATAGAGGGACTGCCATTGGTAGCCCACAACTCTCCCTTTGACGAGGGATGTCTGAAGTCTGTGTTCCAAATGTATCAGATGGACTATCCCGATTATGAGTTCCATTGCACATGCCGAGCCTCCAGAAGAAAGTTGGGATCTCTCCTACCCAACCACCAACTACAAACCGTAGCTGCTTATTGCGGGTACGACCTAACCCAACACCATAATGCCCTAGCTGACGCAGAAGCTTGTGCTTGGATTGCCAGGAAACTACTATAACTCTTACAACTCATTTTAATGTTTTTTGTCACAAAAATGACAATAGCACTACAAGGGAGTTGCTTTCACGGGTTCATACCGTGAAGCACTCTTTTTGGATTGGTACATCTCTCATTATCCAATAAATAATGTGTATGAAGAAAATAATTTTTCTCGATTTTGACGGTGTACTAAATACCGAGTACAACCAGAACTTGCTTATGTATCATGGGAAATCCTGGAAAGACAAGTATGGAGCTTTCTTCGACCCGGAGACAGTGGCTGAACTAAAGAGAACAGAGCCATTAAGATTCTTAACGGATAAAGGATTGTTTTTCTACAAGTATAACCGTAATTTATGGAATTAAGATATGGACATAAAACATGTATTTGAAGACTCTCGCATAGTCATGCTGGAGAAAGACATTGCAAGAATAAACGAGTATTGCCGATACTCGGATGAAGAAGAGCTTGTGATGAAGCACTTGCTCAAAAAGCGTTGCAACGTACTATGGCAATTGAATGTGTATGACGATGAGACGAAGCAGCTCCTCATCGGTTTCAATGATGCACTTCGAAAGGCATGTACGCAGCTTTATCACCGGACGATGACAGTTTATCAAGAATACCTGCATCGTAAGGACATTTCTGGAGATTTTGAGGTGGAAGGAAAGATATTCCTTGGTTACGAATATCCTGCACATCACCCCATTCAGACAGAAACGGCAAAACAGGTGTGGGATACTCTCACATGTGGAGGTTTCAATACACTCTATGATGAGGGTTGCGCATGGCCGCTCCGATTCAGTAGAGAGCGGTCTTCTGAGCAAAGTATCAATGAGAAATTGGAGAATTGGTTGGGGATGGAAATTAAGAACGACAATTGGAATGAGGGACTGGATAGAGAATGGTCGAAAGATATGCATCTTATACAGCCCTTTCATAATCTATACGATCATTGCTACTTCTCATTATACGACCTCATATATGTCCGTGAGTTCAACCTGGAAGTACATATGGAGTTTGATGATAAAGTAAAATATTAAACATCAAGCCAAACAAGCCGCTGGAACTCTACAATCTGCGAGAGGATCCTGAAGAGAAGCATAATCTCGCCAAGAAATATCCGAAAATGGTAATCGGTTTTGACAAGGTGATGAAGGAAATGCGTACTCCATCAGAAAACTGGCCAATACCGGAAGATGCGGAAAGTGGGAAAAAGTAATCGGCTTTGTAAAACTGAGGGCGTGTCATGGACTTATGACACACCCTCAGTTTTTTATCCGTTTTTCAAGATTTTACGGTCTTTAAGCGACGTGTTTTGCGACAACGTGTTGGCTGTAGAATATGCATCGAGCAGCCAGCGTAACAATTATCCATCACCAAGACTTTCTGAATTGGAGATGTTGTAGCGATAGCAGCCATTCTGTCGGCAATCGATATTTACCCAAATGTTTTTCCTGTGTCGTCATACGTCACTCACGTTATTTTTTACTTATCCAAAAAGCTGACAACCTCTGGAATCTCTTTATTCAAGAAGTCGTACCAAAGCTGAGGGCTATATCCCAAAGATGTATGATGAATCATATAGAACGGCAGCTTGTAGCCGTTAGCAAATTGCAGTTCACCTTTCTTAGGATAAGAGTTGTTGATTTTTTCATCCAATGTTTGGATAGAATACTTCACACCTTTCTCGTCAAGAATATTCATGCCTTTGTCGTTTCTTAGACCAACAAATATGCAAACATCTGGCTTGATGATCTGCACGACATCAGCTAAGCACTTCCATGCCGTCTCGTAATCAGCCAAGGAGGGCACCTCATGTGTGCCTTTCATAGGCTCCTGTATGAAGTTATAAGAAGCTATTTTGTTCCAAAAGCCCTCGACATCCATGTCGCTTTCATCCAAGAATGTTTTCTGAAGGTTAGTATGGAATTTCCAGCCACCTTTTTCTATTGCACAATTAATGATTCCTCTTGTATACTCCTTGTCTGTAACACATCTATCATATTCCTCTGGGCAGAATTCGCCTTCATCATTCACCGTATAGTGCGAGTCACCCATGATAAGCACACGCTTTGGTGCCGAAGCATAGTTGCAACCTATCCAAGGATAGTGTACAAGATTCTCAACTTTATCAAACTGCGAATCAAATTGTTTGTCTGATGTTGTCATAATAACCTAATTTCCGCAACACTATAATTCAATATTATTTATAAGAACCTGAGCAACAAAAAGTTGATTAGTTTTTTGCCATGTCAGAAATCTCACTTGTCTTAGTGTTGCATTTAAAAACAAATAAAACTCTGAGTGACACGGCAAAAATACAAATAAAATCTAAGAAACACACTCCTTTTGGGGACTTTTTTTCAATTATGGAGCCATTTGATGCTTTTTTAGCTCAAACCATAGATTCCACCTTGGGATTGAGATGTACAGTGTTTGATTATCAACATAGTGAGATTCTACGCTCTCTGATATACGTATATCTTTGTGGTGGTTCATGTCTTGAGGATATTTCAACACACCTTATAAAAATTTTATAAAAATATCATAGCCTTCAAAGATATTTTTAATCTGTGCCATTTAGACTATAGAGAAAAATATGAAGGCCTCCGAGATAAGTTCATGGGTGGAAAGGACATCACTTTTCATGACATAGACTTCATCTATGATGGTTTCTCTATGTTGCTAACCAACATGGAGACTCATACTTATGGAGAAAGCAGCAGAGTGGATTACCTGAAGAAACTGATAAAGTACATCGAGATGGATTCTGACAATGAGTTTTTTAATCTGCAGAAGCTAGTCGTATTATGTAAGGTGTCCTCACTTCATCCTCTTTCTTTGAAGGAGGAAGAAAATATCAAGAGTGAGTTCCAAATGTTGGCAGGAAAAGGAAAATTAATCTTTGGTACGAGAGAGGTAAGTTCCTGTGTAGTTGATTTGCATTTTACGATACTTATTCAGAAATACGAAAAACGTCAACCATAAACCTACTCGGATGACTACAGGCATTTCTTTGACTGATATTTAAAAGACTTGTCACCAAGGTGGAAACCATTCTCTATTGACCTCCATCTTGGTTTTTAAGTTCATTAAACTGTGAGACATTGTAAAACTCCGTAAAAGCACCACTCTTGCTTTGATTTCCACAAGAATGAGCATGACCAAAGACATGAAAACGAGGTTGAGAACGATAGACCTCTAACAAAAGAGGAAGGCTTCCCCTACCCTCGTCAAGTATGCCTTCCGGTGGAATATGGGTTTTCAGGAAGTCCATTTTGCCAGCAAGGTGGATATTTTGCTCCTTACTTTGCAGGCTTCGCATGGATATATTCCCAAAACTTATCCCATCAAACTCAAAGGAGGAATCATGAAGGAAAACTACCTTTTTAGGTAAAAGCGAAATTGTCTGCTCTAAGCTGTCTTCCAAGAACAGCTCATGATTACCTGCGGCAAAAATATAAAGTTTGGCGGGATGGCTTAACAACCAGGAAAAGAAGTCCTCTGTGCCATCCTTGCCAAAGCCAGGCACTACATCGCCAGCACAAAGCAGGATATCAGCTTCTTCTGGGATATGAAGCCGATTGTGCATCCCATGAGTATCAGAGAACGCAAAAATCCGATGTTCCTTATAGTTGAATAGCATAAATCTAAATCTTATAAAGTTAATACTTCAATGGTGAATGTGGGCGGAATCTCTTCCGACCACATTTTTTGCATTGGCTTCCTATTTCATTTTTTAAGTGATACGAAACCTGTTTTCTTATTTTCCCTGGCACATTTTATAAACATCAAACCATAAACCATGCAACATGTCAAGCAGTTTGATTTTATCGTCTGAAGATATGGGTAAGCCGGCAATCTCCTCTGGTTCGAAGCTGACGGATGAGACTTCATTTTTTAGCTCTAGCAAGAGCATATCCATTCGTTTCTCCAAGTATTGTTTCAACCAAGAGAGTTTGTCAAAATCACAAGTTGGAATTTTGATGTTTGATACATATTTTTGTTTCTTATCACCTGTCACTGAGTACAAATTCGCAAACCATATATCGCCAAAGCCAACACTCAAACTGAGTTCTATGCTATATATCTTTCCCATATAGGAAAAAACATACTCACTTTGAGCTTCATCACCTATGTCAAAGTCAACCCATTGATTCATCTTCATATGCTTGAATGATTAACAATAGTTGTTCTTCACTTGTGCCCAATGTCTCCTGTACAAGATCCACCTTTGTTGTATCCATAAATGATTGTGACACAGGAAATATGTTCCTTTGCCACAAAATAAATATACAATGAAGAGGAGGAACATATGGGGGCAATGCTCCATCTATAAACAGATTTTCTTGCCGCCCAAGATTGTGGTTTTCCCATTGGAATTGATAGACGAGATTATCCTACATGAAATGAGTCATCTCAAATTTATGCATCATAGGAAACAATTTTGGGAGTACTTTAGTTTCCTGCAAGGAAGAGATGCCAAACTATGCAAGATAAAGGAAAGTGTATTTTTCGCCAAATACGACGAAATGATAGAGTTCTTACTAAAATAATTCAACTTGTGCAACATATTTTCCTACTTTTCCGTTATCTTTGTACCAAAATTTTAAGAAACAAAATAAAACAAGATAATATGGCAATCAACCAATTAAACAAATATGTCTGGCTCGTGGAAACCATCCACCGGGCAAAGAAAAGGGGCGGCATCACCCTGAAGGAAATCCAAAGCAGATGGTTGGACTCTGACCTCAGTGAGGGAACGGAACTCTCCCGAAGAACCTTCATCAACAACATCCATAGCATCGAGGAACTGTTTGAGATAAACATCGAATGTGGCAGCGGATACCGCTACAACATCGAGTATGGCGACTGTTTCGATGAAGGAAGTACCCGAAGTTGGATGCTCAATGCCTTCTCCCTCCATGCCATGGTTGGCAACAGCCGCAAGCTCAAGGAACGAGTCCTTTTGGAAGATATGCCTTCTGGCAGAAACTTTCTGGAAGACATCATCAAGGCCATGCGTGACAACCATGTCATTTTCATCTCTTACTATAGTTACAATTCCGAGAAGTATTATGAGTTTGACATCCATCCTTATTTCGTGAAGGCTTTCAAGAAACGCTGGTATGTGGTTGCCTATAGCCCTGGCACGAACGATATCCGTTGTTATGCCCTTGACCGTATGGAAAATGTCATCATCTCAGACAAAGTTTTCAAGATGCCAAAGGATTTGGAACCGGCCGAATATTTCAAGGATTGCTTCGGAATCATCAATAACGAGGATTCCGAAGTTCAAAAGGTAGTGCTCAAGGTAGATGCCTTCCAGAGCAACTACATACGTAATCTTCCTCTCCATGAGTCTCAAAAGGAAATGAAGCGTACCGATGAATACTCCATCTTTGAGTATCACCTGAAACCAGAGTTTGATTTCGAACAGGAGATTTTCTCTAACATGGACACCATGGAAGTACTGGAACCACAATGGCTAAGGGAAGAGGTGAGTGAAAGGTTGAGAAACCTTGCTAAGAAATACAAGATCTGCCCTTCTTCTTAACTCCTCTCAACAAATGATTAAGGCGGTAAATACGTAATTTTGTATTTACCGCCATTTTCATTTCTGCCAAGGAAAATGATATTGATGCAAACTATTTTGAATCATAAGGAAACGACGATTCGTGCCTATCGCTTTCTGATCAAACTTACCTTTAGGAGTATTGAGCACTCCATCGAAATCCAAAAATATATACTTCTCCATAGGGGATATTTAATTTTGATTATACATTAGAATCCTATCTTTCTCTTGGCCCTGGCACCTTCCAACCTCTCGCTCTCGCAAAACTCGGTAAGAGACTTGACCATCTTCTCCGGGCTACCATGCAAAATAGTCTGAATGGTGTAATGACGGGCAATATTCTCAATCTCACCACCACTGAAATCATAGCGGGCAGCAAGGAAAGAAGCATCAGCATCCTCCAAAGAAGGTATCATCGCTTGCCAAATCTGTGAACGGCAAGCCAAATCAGGCTTCTCAAATTTCACTTTATAGAGGAAACGACGCTCAAAAGCCTTGTCCATGTTCTCTGCGAGGTTGGTTGTGGCGATGAGAATACCATCCAGCTGCTCTATCTCCTGAAGGATGATGTTCTGAATACTGTTCTCCATCTTTTCCACAGCTCTTTCCGCTCCCACCTGACGCTTGCCGATAATAGCATCAGCCTCATTGAATAACAGGATAGGAGCCTTGACAGATTGCTTCACCTTCTGCTTATAGTCATCGAAGATACCCTTGATGTTCTTTTCGCTCTCGCCAACCCACATGCTCTTAACCTCTGACACGTTCACCTGAATCAGGTCACGCCCTGTCTTCCTGGCTATCTGAAGAACAGTCTCCGTCTTGCCAGTACCAGGCGCGCCATAAAAAAGACAAGCAAAGCCACTCCTGAAATTGGTTTCCCTCAGACGATTTCTGATACTCTGGTAGTGCTCTTCCTCCAAGAGTGTTGCCAGCTCATCAACTTGCTTTCGTTCCTTACTGTTGTAGAACAGCTGCTTGGGTTTGATGTCCTCAAATGACAACATCCCTCCCTTCGGCCGGACACCACGCATGGAAGACAGGTTGAGCTCAGAGAAGAGCAGTTTCTTGGCATCGTCTGTAATCTTGAAGGACTCCCTGTCCACAAAGCCATCATCATTGGTATACTCGATAAACTTCTCCACTAAGAACAAATGGTCACCTTGGCTCAAGCCTCTCTTTGCCCATCTCCAGGCAGCCTCTCCCTCCTCGTAGAGAAATTCCAAGTCGTGATAGCGGATATCGTCATCACCATCTATGACAAAGAGTGTACAGAACAACAGAAAAAGGGAAAATTCTGTATCCTCCACATCTATGTCAAATGAAGACATGGCCTTGACAAAAGCCAGGTTCTCATTCTTGCGAACCAATGCCCTGAGCTTCTTTTTCAATATTTGCCTGTCAAGTTTCCTGCGACGGCATTTTGTGAACAGTTCATTGAACTTGTCAAACAATTCCCTGGCTGTAAGCTCCTCCACATCAGAGGGTATATAACGTTGATTCTGCTAAAATGCCTCCATCACCTCCATGGGGATGCAGTAGTAAAGACCTTCATCCTTACTCCGGCAGACATATTCCTTGTCAACAAGTTCCTCTGTCTCCTTGGAATATCGAAGCAAGCTAAGGATTCTGCAATCCAGAAAATCCGTATAGTCAGAAAACTGGATGTGATTGTCATCACACCTGTCGGCAAACAAGGCCATGATGGCACTGGCACGCTTGGAGATACACAACTTGTCAGAAACAAATCCAAGATATGGGTCTGCCTCCTGATAGAACTTCTCACCAAGTGAAGAACCCTTGGCTTTGTCTACGATAATCTCGAAGGCTTGGAGCAAGTCCATCTGCTCCATACCTTTCTTACATGACGTTTGCATAACCATAATAGCACTACATTAATACATACAATTTTCTCCATGAGGGAAAGACTTTTGAAGTCAGTTCCTCCCAATATGGTTCTCAAATAAGGTCTATTTCCCATCAGTCATCATTTTTTAAATGAAGAAATCATCCTCTTCTTCGTCCTCACCATTAGGAAACATAACACTTCTCTCATACTCAGGGTCATAAATATTATACCCATTCTTCACCTGCCGGATTTTCTTCTGGATGGCACCAATCTTCTTCAGCTCAGAAAGCTGCAGATGATCCTGCCTGGACTCCGATATCTCCTCCAACTCTCTCTCAAAGGAATCTACCTCAGCCTGAAATTCATTAAATTCAGACTCAGATTCTTCGAAGAGGTCAGTATCAAGAGCCTCATTCAAACGTCTGTTCATTTCCTCCAATTTCATCTTTAATGCCGTATTCATCTGTCTGATATTTTAAAAGTAAAACAATTGACACTCATATACTTTGTGCCTGATTCTGTATTCTGGTGCAAAGTTACGGGGCAGCAATGAAAGTTCATTTCACAGGTTGAGAATATTTTCTCCAGAGCAACTATTTTTCTCACCATTCAGCTAATTTTGCAAAAAAATAGAAAGGAAAAAGCCCTATCCGCCATCAAAACCAGTTACCTCAACAGCTATAAGATTCCTAAGCCTGTCATCACGAATCGGCATAACATCTCAAAGGCAAAAGACCTTTGGGAAGCCATGATAATAAGGAGATCTTTATCAAGGAAGGACAACCCCCAATACCAGAGAATGTAAAAGATTGGGGAATAGAAGAAGAGGAAAAAACTGTTGTTGAAAAAGAGATTCAAAGAATTTCTTTGCATTTAGACAAAGTCTTTGATTTAAAGAATCAACAGGCAACTTCAAGGTTGGAATTGGAAAACCTCAAATTTGAATGGACTCACTTCAAGAGCAATCATAACATTTCAGAGAGAGTGTAAACTAAACTGTAAGGTCGTAGACAGCAAGGTGTTTTCTATCTTTGACTATCTCTATAGTCAATATACTGATATGCGCATTGCATTCTTGGAAAGCCATCCGAAAATCTCAGAGTATGCTTCTGAGAACATTGCGTATTCTCTGATCAAAAGTATACTTGAAAGTGACCGGAAGTATTCCTGTCTCCATGTATTATGCCATATCCCTTTGCGTTCAATCTTCAGGCAAACAGACTTAATGAGTGAAGAAGAAAGAATTTATGCAGGCAATTTCAATACCCATGTAGATTTCCTGATCATAAATCGGGCTACCAAGCAACCATTACTCGGTATAGAAATCGATGGTTATGCCTATCACCATAAAGGAACCGTACAAAGTAGTCGTGACGCCCTAAAGGACCACATCTTCAAATCATATCATCTCCAACTCTTAAGATTATCAACAAAGGGTGCAAATGAAGAAGAAAAAGTGAAGGAACGGCTGGATACGATTTGCTGACACAAATGCAGACACAAAAGTAAACACAAACATATGAATAAAAAAAGAATGAAATGAAAGTATTTGCACACTATATGGGAAATGAAAAAGATTGGAATCTTTCTGAGGATGGATTCCATGAAGAAGGCTTCAGAACAAGAACTGTGGTATGAAAATATCAGATACAGGTTCTACCCAGGACTCCAGGTAACCTTTGACAAGAAAACGGTCAAAATACGCTTTGCCTATAAAAAGAACAATGGCTTTTCCATAGCGGATTACAACAATCCTGATGAGAAAAAAGCAAGAAATCTGCAAGTTATCAGCAAATAACCACGAAATCAATCGTAAACTATAACTATTAACTGTAAACTATAAACTGCTATTCCCAGGCGGTCCATCCCGCACAACATGGCGAGGGCTTTGATGCCCCGCCAACCTTAGAGCGAAGCGGTTCCGAGCACCGGAGGGCGGTTACATCCCTAATCCCTGTGGTAGGGATTTAGGGCTTGGGTATAGGGTAAGGACCCTCCCGCAGGGGAGGGACAGGTGGGGCAAATATAGCACTAAGGGCGGTTTCCCTCTTCTTCCCTAAGAGAAGAAGACCGAGATGAGAGGTGGAGCCTTCCTTAACGGTAAGGAAGGTTTCTGTCCCCTGTAAGGGGAACCGAAGGGGGCGTAAAGACTTTTAAGCCCATCAAGAATATCAAAAGAAATTAGTCATGACTATTAGGTTTTACCCTAAACATAGCCACAGTGTTTGAAAATTCTGCAACAATATCTAAAACATTCGGATTATCTTTTCGAATAATTAAAGCTGCAAAATTTTCAATTCCCTCCATATCTTCGATACTGACAGGCATCAAAATAAACTTATCTTTCATTTGATAAGAGGAAAACCAATATTCAAACAGACGGCTTCGCATATGCTGCTTACCATCCCCACTCTCACAAATATACAAGAGAGCTGCTTCGTTCATATTAAAGAAGTTCTCTATGATAAGCATCACCGTATCACGCATTTTCAAGTCTCGTGGAGAAGGTATTTTATTTACATTGATGATAGAAAAGACATATGATTCTGCATTTTCAATGATGTCATCATCATCAAAGCCAATAGCAAGTACCACACCAAAATCACTTTTAAAGCGATAAGTTCGAGACGTTTCATGCCAATAAACCTCATAAGGAGCAGAAGCATTAATTATATCCAAAGGAAGTGGTTTCATTACCAAACATTTATATATTTAGGATATACCCCCGTTCGTTCCTTATATTCCTCACAAAGGCTCTTAGTAATTTCAGCTACACGAGCCTTTTTACGCTCTTTTGCCGCCATAAATCTTTTCATAGCAGCTTCACGTTTTTCCCAAAATTCTTTATCTAATGTATCCATAATAGTTCTCCTTTTAAATTCTTTAATTGCAATCTGCCGCAAAAATACGCTTTTTCCTCGAAACCACCAAGAAAATCAAAAGAAATCTGCAACTCATCAGCGAATTACTACAAAATCAACTGTAAACGATAAACTATTAACTGTAAACTATAAACTGCTATTCCCAGGCGGTCCCATCCCGCACAACCATGGCGAGGGCTTTGATGCAGCATCAGGTCTCCCCCCGCAACAGCCTGGCGGTCCCATCCCGCAAAAAATGGCGAGACCTTTGATGGTCCGCCAACCTTAGAGCGTAGCGGTTACGAGCACCGAGAAGGGCGGTTTCCCTCTTCTTCCCTGAGGGGAGAAGACCGAGATGAGAGGTGGAGCCCTCTTTAAGGGTAAAGAGGGACGGGGTGATTTTCGAAAAAACAGCACAGAGGGCGGTTACATCCTTCCCTTTTCGAGAAGGGTTTCTGTCCCCTTTGAGGGGAACCGAAAGGGTCGTAAAGCCTATTGTGGCTTGGTTAGGATGTGGAGCTCTCCTTGCAGGAGAGACGGAGAGGCAGAAAGTAAATCACCGTTAGAACGCAACTGCTGATTTTCAGCAGTTAGCACATCCAACATTTTTCAAAAAAATAATCAACTGCCTTATCTTTACAATACTTGCGCAAGCTACGACCTTTACGATTTTGGTTGTAATCCTGCATTACTTTTTCGAAATATTCCCTTGTTTCCATTATCAAGCTGTTTTGATTACGGATGCAAAGGTAATATATTATATAGGTACCGCCATACGGGCTAATGGTAATTTACTGGACGCTTACGAAGATTACTAATGGAGTAAACGGATATCATCGGAATTAGTGAACGAGTATCGACTGGAATACGCAGAAGAGTTACGAAGTTTTCTATCTCTACGATTCTTATTACGGCTATCACAAAATACTTACTATGTATCTAATAGCCTCCATATTTTCTGAAATAATGATATTGCAGATAAATGAATCCTCTTATATGAACTTCTAATCCCTTCAAAAGACAGAAACACAACAAAGGCATTCAGAATTACTTCATCAATTTCTTTGCTAAACAAAAATTCTGCAAATTGAAATTTCTTTATGCATATGATACAAACAAAAACAGCATAGGCCACATTCAAAAGAAATTCTACAGAACCAGCATCGTAAATATATATAATTAATTCTGCAATTCTTTTTTTAAACCTTTTTCCTTCGGTATGAGTAACGAATGGAGTTTTACAGATTACTCGCTTTATATAAGATGGACAATATACTAGAATAAATGAACTCAGTACTAATATAACAAAATACTCTGTAGGCTTACAAATCAGTCCCGGAGCGACTTTATTTGTGAGAAAAATAACAATATATACAGGAAGCACAGCCGAGATAACAGATACAACACTCACGATAAGCAATGCCATAAATGGCAAGTTTAATGTAGAAAAAAGATAAATTACACTAATCGGAGTTTTCATTACTTTAAACAGGGCCATCTTCCAAGTCACTTTTTGGACATTATGTGACTCCAGTTGCGGACATAAATATATAAACAACATTATTAAAACTACCCCCAAAAAGATAATGATGGAAAATACTTCTGGTGGCAGAAAGGTAAATATACAAAACGATATGCCACCTAAAAATAAAATTAAGAATGACACAAGCTTAAGCCAACTATTGAAGGACAGTTCCGGTAACAAACTTTTTGCTTCGGATATTCTCCTTTCATTCTTACAGACATAATGAGTAAGACTTAAAGATCTCACGATTACAGCCCCCTTACATTTTTCTGCCATAAAGGAAAAAGGATATTCACAAATGCTACCATCTCCAAAGAAAACGACAACAGATTCACTGGGGGAATCTATAGAACCATCTTCTATACTTATAAGTTTTCTTCTTTTTACTCTACATTTTCTTGAAGATAGTTTTGTTGATTTGGCTAGTAACCTATCAACGATAGGATATACTATTTTCTTTTCAAGACCTAGATTTCTATAATCAACTATCTTACTCCATGCAGCCATCAAAAAGCAGTATAAGATGATTAATATAAAACCTGCACCAAACAACATTTTAAATTCTTCATTCCAAATAAGGCTCAAAAGTAATATAGAATGACAGCCATAATAATGTAAGAAAAATAAATACCCAGTTATGAAGAAATCTATATCTTATATACATTACTACAACCTTTCCTGGAAGAAAATGTTCATCTACTGTATAAGAATGATTATTTCGATTTAACATCATAAAAAACACACGCAGCTAAACGCTTATTTTTTACATTTAATATTATTTATAGGGTGAAGGATTGCTAAGCTCGATATGAGAGAAGTAACATCATAACTTTTGGTACCAATATACCGCTATTATCATATAATTGTAGCGGTGAATCAGTACCAAAAAGATATCAGGCTCTCAAGGAAGCAAAAGCCCTATCCCTTACAATCTGCGGCATATATGAATTCTTCTCAACCTGATTGCCAAGACCAAGTTTAGGATACACCATACCACCAACTCCCGGTAATACGACGCCATTATCATCTCTGACATCATCAATTGCAAATGTAAGGAATTTAAATTTTGATGAAACAGAAGCAGGAAACTCCTTCATTAAACTATCCTTAGCATTTACATACATGACAGGAGCTGCGATTATAATATTCTGAGGGTTTACACGTTTCACAAGATAGTTCAACTGTGATTTTACAACACAGGAAGTACTGATAATCGATTTTACGACTATCATCGTATCACAAGTATCACCCTCCATATCTACATAAGATTTATTGATTTCAGAAACCTCTATCTTTGGATCTTGGCTGATAGTAATCCTATTAGACCACAAAACAGCCAGTCCAATATCATGATGCAAACTATCAATCAAACCTTTCGCCAACCAATCAGCATCTTCAGACGCACAGACAAGCAGCACATTTCCTAACTCAGGATATCTTTCAGTAATTAACACCCCAAGTTCTGAGCCTAATTCCGAAAAGGCCATACGATATACTGCAGAATCAACATTTGGCATTATGAGCTGAGTTAAAGCTTGTTTAACCTTCAGTTTATTCTCATGATTTAAATTTTCAAATATTCTTGCCATAACCTTTCCATTTTAAATCAAGTTTTGGATCATAGTTTCTACATCTTGAATTTCCAATAAGCTACTCATCTTTTTGTCGTTTAACTTAAGAGTACCCTCAAAATGCCGAAAACTCCATTCTATCACATTTTTATCAACCTTTAAAGAGAAGCCCATGCCACTCAGCAGTGTAACCAATTGATTTTTTAAAGTTTCATCTATTGGCATTCCACCATACCACTTATCTTCCATCAGAGTCCAATACCCCTTTACATCCAAGTTGCTATACGCATCAGCTTGCCATAGCGAAATGAGAATCATTGAAACTACTTCAATCTTGTTATTCTCGCCAGGTTTACAACCTACAGCCTTATAAGCAACATCTGCAAAATCTTGCCAATAAATGTATTCATTCAAGCAGTGCAACATCGGATAGGATTCTACAGAGGTAACCCCTTTCAAGCCATCAGGCATACGCTCTATTAAACTATCTTTTCTGCCACTAACCACGAGTTTTAAAGAGAACCTTTCAGCCCGCTCTTCACATAGCTTCTTCTGCATGGAGAAATCATATTTCAATTCACCATGTTTCATACTCCCCCAAGATGGATTTTTCTTATTCTTTAATTGATGATAAACATTCGTTGTACCATCAGAAATAAGCAAATCATCCACATAAGCATCTTCAACTTGCCCTGAGACGATAGTCGAATCATTCCCATTAGCTATTTCACGGAATATTGCGAAAACAGCATAATAGGCTTCATAGAGATTACCTCGTCTACCACTTTCACCGCCACGATGCTTATTGGTTAAGTATAATTTTTCATCTTCATCCATAACGATGCATTTTATTTAACAGCGCAAATATACTTATTTTTTTCAACATCAAGCAAGTTTTTTATCAAAAATAATATCTTTTTAACGTAAAGTGTCCCCTATTTCATATCATTTGATAGGAATCAAGATAAAAGAGCATCAGGATAAGATGCTTTCAACATTATCACTGCGAAAACTCCCGATACGAAATAGCCCTCAATATAAATCATTATTGTTTCCAAACCCTACTCTCCTTCAAAGTAATTTTTAAACTTCACAATGGGAGTTATATTCGGTAAATAGTGTTTAAAAGCCATTTTAAACTGTTTTTCTATATCATCTTTACACGCCTTATCCAAATTATCAACAATATACAATGCAGCATCATGCATAGGCATAACAAGTTGATACCTGTTTGAATAAATGGAATTCTCTACATTTAGCAAAGCCTGTTTGAAAATCAAGGAGGAAGTACTTTGAATAAGATGGTTTACAACCCATTTGTTTTCACTAGTAGCATCCAACATTCTAGCATTTCCTAATGGAGAACTAACATAACCTTTTTGAGAATACTCTTTTATAATTTTATCTATTTCTGATTGCGGACAATACTTTTCAAAAAAATTCTTTGCACCATCAACAACTATACCTCCATAAACAAAACAATAAAAGTAAGTTTTGGCCATATCCTTATCTACTTTTGTCAAATTCATCAATTCTTCATAGATTGTACCCTTATTGTATAAATCTATAAGATTTTTATTTTTTGTAATTCCAGCCAAAATTCCAGCTTCAAATTGACTATAATCTATATAGATGTATTCCTTATCTGGATCCTTCAGAAATTTTCTGTATTCTCTTTTTAAATTCTGCAAAGCCGGTTCCCTCATCATTATCCTTCCTGTGGCAGAACCAAAACCTTTATATTGAGGTTGACATCTTCTGTTTTCAGAAAAAGATGACATATATATCAAAGACTCGAAGGCCTTCTCTGTTTTATTCAACTGAATATAAGTACTTAATTCTGGATGTTTTTTTGCCAATATTTTAAGTTTATAATGATCAATTGTCCACTGAGAAATATGATGATCAAGCATATATTGAGTAACGTCTGGTACAACCTGATTATACTCTATTTGAATTTTATTTTTCAGATGATACATCTCAGAAAAACAATTTTCACATTCATCCAAAATTGCCTCATGGTTTACATAGAATCCTCTGCGCTGAGCTCTAAATAATAATGAATTGACAGGAATTTCTATCTTCTCTATTCTCTCCCATTCACCATTTCCCTTATTTTTCATTTCACAGAAGCACTCCTTTAAAAGAAGTAATACCGCATCAATTTGATTCTCTTCTCCTTCCAAATCTTTATCTAGATAATACTTGATCATTTCCGCTTCGTTCCATTCCCATTTATGTATATCCACATAGTTTAAGGATTGTCTAATTTCCTTATCCAGACATTCAAAATCTAAGATCTTAGCCATACAGCCGTCATCAAGACAGCTTAACAATTCAGATACATGAGGAGTCACAAACAGACAGTTCGGATACAATCGGTTTTTCTTTATAGTCTCTATAGAATCACTTTCTTCAGCACTAATGGCATAAGCAACCTGTTCATATACTACTACGATATAAATTTTCATAAGCCAGAATAAAATTCAGGAAACAAACTACTACTACTTTTTAGATAAGTAGAACTAATACGATGAAAATAGATTAAGCCTCTTTCTTTATGCTTATTCAAGAAAGAATGGCATACCTGTAAATCGCTAGGAAGTACAGCTTTTACCGCATCATCTATCGCCTCACTCTCAATAGCCCGACATGCAATCAACGCACATCGTTGCTGAACATAACCATGAATTTGCCCATTTCTCAATTTATGCAATAAGATTCTATTGTATTTAGGCTTGATTGTTGCCATATAAATCATAATAGCAGCAACTTCTATTCTTCTAGTTTCATCATTAGAATCAATCTGCTGGGCTGCATACTTTAGTAATTCTGGAGTCTGATATTTGAGATACGCCAATAACATCCACAGATTGTATGTTTGCCATTCATAAGTAAAATGTCCTTTCATCAGAGAAGCAGCTATCTTTTCCTTTATGTTACTGATATCTCTAGCCTTACTTAATGAAGCCAGTATTTGACACAACAATGGTGTTAAAGAAGGATCATTCTCTTGCATATCTACAAGTTCAAGCAGAGCATTAAGAAATCCCTCCCAACCTGTATATAGTTTAATTGGACAAGTACTAAGTATATGCAAACAGAATTTCAGCGATCTTTCTGCTCTATCAATGTCTTGCGCATTTCTATTAAACAATGCCTGATTCACCTCCTCCATTAGTTTAGCCATTGCGTTCATACGTCTTGCCTTTTGATGACTGCGCATTAGCACATAAATCATTTGCTTGGTGTGATCATAAGAATAAATGTTCTCCCTGAAACGAAAAGTTTTTTCCTGGTCATCTAAGCTTATGAATTCCACTTTTTGAGCATTTAGGGCCAAGCCGATAGAACGCAATTCTTTCTCCATAAGTTGTAGCAGATGCCTAGCTTCGTAAACATCAGCTGCAACGAAGTAGATATCATCCATAAACCTACAATAATTCAGAGCTCTTGATAGCATAAATTCATCAACATGGCTTACATAGAAAGTTGCCAACAACGAAGAAGCGTCACAGTTTTGCGGAATCCCCACCTTGTTTTCAGGCTCATCAATCTGCTGTAAGAACCCATTTAAAAAAACTACTGCTTTTTTTTCTTCATTTGAACTAGCTATCTCATATAATAACCTGATGAGAATTTCCTTGTTGTTTGTATCATAATAATTGAGTAAATCAACTTTAACCAGGCAGCCTTTTCCTTCCTCAATCCAATCCTTGATAAGATAATTCATTTTTATCCACTGCTGGACCCCATTTACTATCAAGCCTGGAACATTCTCCTTATTATATCTAGCCGAAAAGACATAAGGGCTCAAGTTTCTATCTATAGCAGGACCTAGGATTTGCAGTAAAGAAGTGTAAACAAGGCGGTCTATGAATCTACCTATCATAGCCTTTCTTAAGATAAGTGTTTTTTTAGGCAAATAAGCTATTGGCATTTTTTCAGCCTTATAGTTTATTCGATTTTCTTGAATTGAGAAATATTCAAGAACAAATGCCTTATTACACATATCAGCATAATGCAAAGGATCGAAAAACCAATCATCTCTCAAATCATATCCAAGATTATCTATACCTCTGTAGAAATCAAATGAAACCCCATTAACCAGAACATCGCCTATATTGATGATTTCTCTATTATCTGAAATCTTTGAATATTTCGACTCATTCATTTCCAGCTGAAACCATTTACGTGCTTTCAGATCTAAGTTAACGATTCCCCAGTCTATTTTAGACACGCAAATCTCATTCAGCTCAAAGTTTTGTAGCCTATATGAAGCAATCACTCCAATCAGATATGGAGCAGATTTCAAGAATATTCCAGATCCAGAAATCGCACTAAAATGGGCTATGTCTTTAACAGCATCCTTTAATCTCAAGCAAAACTGCTCATTGTCTTTTACTTCAAAAGTCAGCTTAGTTCGCTCATCCCTCAATATTGTTGGAAAGGATACCGATTCACACAAAGATTCATTTTCTACATCCATAATATTCCGGACATATATTCTTTTAGCTTTAGGCATCCATTCCTTGTCAATCTTCAAGATGGCTAAATCCATTTTATCCGAGCAATACAATCTGTTTGCCAAAGAAGCTTGCTTCACTATAAGCTCTTCTAACTTAGACTCAAGTAAATACCTCTTTACGGTAATATCACTTAGCCTATTAATTGCAACAGTTGAATTACCCTCCTGGAATATATGTTTCGCCGTTATGATGTAATTGTAATCACAGGTAGGTGGAGTTACATAGATAAAACCAGATCCGCTTTGCATAGATCCAGCTACTAACAGAGATATACTACAAGAGTTATAATTATAGTTCAAAGATTCGTTTACCATCACAGAAGAAATGATTATTTTGCATATCTTGTTCCGAAATATTCAGTTTTGGAAACAAGTCTGCATAGTAATTAAGATGAATTCGAATTTTTTCGGTCGCCTTTTTTCGCCCCCACTTGAAAATCTTCATTAAAGCCTTTTTATCAGGCAAATAATATCTATCCCCATTAGAGCAAATCACATAGTCAAAACAAACAACCTGCTCTAGAATATCCTTTGTTAAATTTCTGTAGCTGCCGTGATGAGGAAGCTTGATTAGCTCAAAACAATTAGAGTTTCCCTTTTCCAGATATTCTCCGAGAGCAGCAAACAATTTATCAGGAGTAGCATCACCCGTTAAAAGCACCTGTTTGTCTTTGCCGATATGTAGAACCAATATCATTGATTGAGCATTTACAGGAGATACATCCTTTACTTTGTCATCAACAAAAGGTTCCAGAACTTGAAATGTACTTTTCCAATCACAATAAACACTACTTAAGTTGGTATTTTCAGCGTTTATTTCAAATATTTCACCTCCATAAATCACTTCCAACCATCCATCATTTCCAATATTGAATTGCTTACCTGTTTGCACTTCGGAAATCCAATTTACATCATTTCGTATAAGCAATTTTCCCATTTTCAATGCCTGATTGGCTGATAACATATATGGATTTCCTTTAGCCCCTATTTTAGTTGCATTAAACCACACTTCGCCAATCATATTTTTTAGCGATACTGTTGAGGACAGTTTTGATAAGATTTTATAAATTCCCAATATATGGTCTTCATCGTAATGAGTAATTATTAGCAAATCGATGATTTCGTGATTAGCTACAATTTCCCCAACCAACGACTCCAACTCCTCACACTTTGGTCCACCATCGATTATAACATGGTGCCCATCGTGTTCTATGTGAATGGCATCGCCATTATAAGCTTGCAAAAAAGTAATAGTCATAAAAGTATTCATATAGTGTCCTTTGTCAAGAGGACGAAATAATTATTCTTCAGAATCTTATATATCGCCAATACTGCATCCCTACTATATTACAATCAGTAACACATATCAGTATTTTTGAATAAAGTTTTGATTTTCTAAAATTTAACGGCTTGAGAAACTTACCGTCAGTAAACCACTTCGAGCAAAGAACCCAACCATTTATATCATAATGCAAGATTTTTACCTTACGATAGTCCTTGGAATAAAAGACGATAGTTCTTCTTGTACTGGATGAGCCAGTCATAATCCACTGCTTCATCTTTGCAATACTTACGCAGGCTACGTCCCTTTCGGTTCTGGTTGTGGTCCTGCATGACCTTTTCAAAATATTCTTTGCTTTCCATTTTATGTGAATTTAAAACGGTTGCAAAGATAATATATTTCATTCAACCCACCTTACGCTGTATTGGTGGTTTACACTATAACCTGTATTCCCCAGGCGGTCCCATCCCGCATAACATGGCGAAGACCGCTTTGGTCCGCCAACCTTAGAGCGTAGCGGTTCCGAGCACCGGAGGGCGGTTACATCCCTTGCCCTTTTGGAAAGGGCGAGGGCTTGGGAGTGGGTTAAGGACCCTCCCGCAGGGGAGGGACAGGTGGGGCAAATATAGCACTGTAGGGCGGTTTCCCTCTTCTTCCCTGAGGGGAGAAGACCGAGATGAGAGGTGGAGCCTTCCTTAACGGTAAGGAAGGTTTCTGTCCCCTGTAAGGGGAACCGAAGGGGGCGTAAAGACTTTTAAGCCCATCAAGAATATCAAAAGAAATTAGTCATGACTATTAGGTTTTACCCTAAACATAGCCACAGTGTTTGAAAATTCTGCAACAATATCTAAAACATTCGGATTATCTTTTCGAATAATTAAAGCTGCAAAATTTTCAATTCCCTCCATATCTTCGATACTGACAGGCATCAAAATAAACTTATCTTTCATTTGATAAGAGGAAAACCAATATTCAAACAGACGGCTTCGCATATGCTGCTTACCATCCCCACTCTCACAAATATACAAGAGAGCTGCTTCGTTCATATTAAAGAAGTTCTCTATGATAAGCATCACCGTATCACGCATTTTCAAGTCTCGTGGAGAAGGTATTTTATTTACATTGATGATAGAAAAGACATATGATTCTGCATTTTCAATGATGTCATCATCATCAAAGCCAATAGCAAGTACCACACCAAAATCACTTTTAAAGCGATAAGTTCGAGACGTTTCATGCCAATAAACCTCATAAGGAGCAGAAGCATTAATTATATCCAAAGGAAGTGGTTTCATTACCAAACATTTATATATTTAGGATATACCCCCGTTCGTTCCTTATATTCCTCACAAAGGCTCTTAGTAATTTCAGCTACACGAGCCTTTTTACGCTCTTTTGCCGCCATAAATCTTTTCATAGCAGCTTCACGTTTTTCCCAAAATTCTTTATCTAATGTATCCATAATAGTTCTCCTTTTAAATTCTTTAATTGCAATCTGCCGCAAAAATACGCTTTTTCCTCGAAACCACCAAGAAAATCAAAAGAAATCTGCAACTCATCAGCGAATTACTACAAAATCAACTGTAAACGATAAACTATTAACTGTAAACTATAAACTGCTATTCCCAGGCGGTCCCATCCCGCACAACCATGGCGAGGGCTTTGATGCAGCATCAGGTCTCCCCCCGCAACAGCCTGGCGGTCCCATCCCGCAAAAAATGGCGAGACCTTTGATGGTCCGCCAACCTTAGAGCGTAGCGGTTACGAGCACCGAGAAGGGCGGTTTCCCTCTTCTTCCCTGAGGGGAGAAGACCGAGATGAGAGGTGGAGCCCTCTTTAAGGGTAAAGAGGGACGGGGTGATTTTCGAAAAATCCTCCTTTTATTTAAAGATTTTGCAAATGAGCGCAATGAAAGTTTGCTTTCAAATTGCCGAGTGCAGCTAATCTTATTTAAAGAGGAACGTGGCGTTTCGATAACGCATACCCTCCAATCACCCCATAACATACCAGCGGTATGAGAAAGGCAATCGCCATACTGCCCGTAGTATCCGCTATATACCCCATGATTACTGGAGCAACCGCACCACCCACTATCGTCATGATAAGCAATGAAGAGGCAAGTTTGGTCTTTGTACCCGCATCCCTCAATGCCAGCGAGAAGATAGTCGGAAACATGATGCTCTCTCCCAGATACAGGGCGAAGAACGCAATGAGAGATAAGGTTCCGCTACATACCACCACTATCAATGTGGCTACAAAGGTGAGGATGGCACAGACCAGTAGCACCAGTGCCACAGAAAGCACGAAGATACCCACCAGGGCATAAGGAATGGCGATGTTGACACCCGAGAACAGAAGCTGTCCGCCAACCAGCGGTCCCACAATCCAGCCGATACCATTGAGCGACTGCGACAGGTTGATTCTGCTCTCCGCCTTGTCAGGATGTCCCAGTACCGTAGTATAAGGATTCGCACTCGTTTCCAGACACGTCAGTCCGCATCCTATCACAAACAGCGACAGAACGAAGAAGTAGAAACTGTTGATCCTGCTTCCCGGTATGAACATAAGAGCACCGATACCGAAGAGAACCAGTCCTGTTATCACTCCCCTCCTGTAGCCCCACTTCCGGATAATCCATCCGGCAGGCAGTGCCATCAGAAAGTAGGCACCATAGACAGCAGTCTGCGTCAGGGCCGACATCGCCTTGCTGATATGGAACGACTCCTGGAAATGCGGATTCAGCACTTCCAGGATGCCATGAGCAAAGCCCCACATGAAGAAGAGGCTGCTGATAATGAGGAAGGGCACCAGATAGTTATGCCCTTCGTATCTGAAGATGGATGGCTTCGTCATGATTCTCTGCAAATTTAAGACTGTCCTTTACTACCAGTGCCAGATAACCGCCGCCACCAGCTCCCGGCATCTTCCATGCCAGAACCTCCTCCATGTTGCTGTAGCGGTCAATCATCGGCTGTACACTCGCCTCCGGTTCTATCACACCATTGATAGACGGATTCACCATACCCGGGAACATTGCAATCTGGGCCTCGAAAGATGCCCTGTATGCTGCAGCAAAGGCATCAAGGTCGTGCGCCAGAATCGCCTTCCAGCAGGCATCAGCTGCATCAGCCAGCGCCTTCACCTTCTCAGGCGTGATATCCTTACCTTCCACCACACTGCATCCCGGTCTTCTCGGTTCCATCGGAATCATCACCAGATGGTCTTCCAGGAAACGGAGGGTCATCTCATCCTGCGTACTCTCAATCTTCTCCGGCCAGAAGTTGTTGTCATAATAATGACGCACCAGACCGGGCACACAGATACCGATAGAATCCTGGGCACCTGAGATGATACCGTCATGACGCTCCGGATTGTTCTCAAAGCAGAATACCAGTCTGGCAAGCATCTCCGGATCCATCTTCGGCAACTTCACCGGCCAAATCTTCTGAATCATCTTACGGGTAGAGGTAGACAGACCGCAGCGGTCGCGCACCTCAAAGGTCGGTTCCAGCGAGATGGTAATCGCCCATCCCGGATGATACATGCTTACATAAGGTCACCATACTGTGATGCCTGCTGGAAAAACTCCACATGACCAGAATGTAGCAGGTCATAGCAACCGCTTACAAAAACTTTTTTCTTCATTATGATTATCATTGATAATCGAAGTGCAGATAGTCATCCTCATCTAGCTGATTACCTATCTGCATCTCGATAAACATAAACAGAGTTATTTCAATTGATTATTTTATTTTTTATATTTTAGCCTCCAGAAGAAGTGCCAAGTACGGAACAATGGTTCACAAAGCGCTTCTGCAGGATAATATCTTACGAAATGCATATTCCTCCATATTTTCAGGAAATACTTCTTCCCCATACTCTGATGCGTAAACCCAGCATACTTCGTAAAGTGCCTACCGAAGTTACCACCATCCAGAATCTCTGCCAACAGCAACCTCCCACGCTTCTCATCCATTGGCACTATCATCTTATCCTCAGACAATCCAAGCACCTCATGCAGCACATACATCACCGCCCCTGCAAACTTCCACAATCCCAAATACTTCAATTTCTTCGGCAACCAAGTTAACATTTCACAGTTAACATTTAACATTGATACCACATAGTAGTAGTCAATGATTTGCCTCATTCCAATCCCTTCATCAAAGAAATGGTGATATAGATGCGTCAGCTGATAAACAACATTAAATGCCGTCGTTGGTATAGCAATATCCCCTGCCCCATCGGGCAGCCCCACAATATGCGAGCATTGCAGATCCGCATTCCGTTTGAACCACTTCTGCAATCTAGCATGATAGATAGGATTATTCATGGAGCAAGGAAAGAAATGCAACTCCACAGGCACACCATCCAAGGAAGTCTCCAGATGCTGCAGTCTGATATCATCTTCCAGTTCAAACTTCTTTTGAGCATATTTCATAATCCTCTCCCTACTAGCATCAATCCAAACATCAATATCTCCAGGAGTACGGGAATAAGGATTCGGATACATCAAGGCATTTCCCTGTCCTTTTAGGACACAGCACCTCATCCCATCCACTCTCAGCATAGCGAAGAGCTTACCTGCCACAGCATTCACCTTCATGTTCTGTCTGCGAATCTGTTGCGCCTTACCCATCCAAGTCATCAGCAGTTCCCTCCCTATCGGGTTCTGCTTCAACTCCTCAGGATATTCCTTCCCCAATCTCTCAATCCCATCAAAACATAGCCCCAGCAACGCCTGCTTAGAAGCAAAAGAATACAGCTCCTGCCAGTTCATACAAGCTATCACCCTACTCATATCCTCCTTACTTCCAAGGCAATACTTCAGGAAAGCGAAAATTGCAGTTATATCATTCATTCAACTATTTATATCTATATTAAATTATAAATATCATTCCACTAATTGACATCAAATCACCACTTCTACATCCCAGCCAATTATCATCTGGTAGTCCCATTCCTACAAAAGCTGGCGAAGACCGCTTTGGTCCGTCAACGAATCTCAATTCAATCCCGATGTTTCTGTTTATATATTTTTACGACTTTCCCAAAATTCTCCAAAGCTTTACTTTTTTCCTCATCCAAGATAGGCAATGATGACAACAAAGCAAGTAATTGTGTACGAACAGTATCTGGATTTTCCGTCTCCATCTTTTTCTTTGCCCTTTCCAAAGCCAAATCAGGCCTAAAGAGTTGACAAGTATCAATTGTAAAACGCCCCTTCTTTGTTTTCCCAATATATATAATACCATCCTTAAGCTCAATATGGTCTGAATATTTATCGAGAAAGGGATTAACAATCAAGAAATCTTTGCTATCAGATGGATAAGCAACTGCATATCGATTTCTCAATACCTCTTTATCTCCCTTAAAATTATTGCATTTATCACAAGCAAAACATAGATTGCGAGGTTCGAACATCCATTGAGGATGTGGAGCTTTCGGAACGATGTGTTCACGCTGCAAGAAACAACAAGCTATAGGCAATTCTGTACGACAATAAGCACATCTGCAGTTCTGTTCATAGTACATGTGTTCACGCATATGATTCTTAAATTCAGTTATACCAGTCTTTTTAGAATTCCAATCTCCAGAATCAAGTCCTTTATTTACTAGTTCCTCAATAGCAAGTTTTTCTTTCTCTGTAGGCTGATACGGATTTTGCACAATGTAGTCTTCCTCTTCGGTCATAGTCCATCATTTATATGCGTCTATAATTGTGTTCAGAACCATTTTCATCGGATCCACATCACTTAAATGCTGTGAAATTTCCTGTAGGTCATCCAATTCATCTGCTACAGCCTCTTTAGTAATTGTATCATTACCCATCTGTTCTAAAAGCTTGGCTATACGCTCGCCGAAATATCGGTTTCTATCGGTTGCCGTCTTGAAAACTTTAAGAAGCACTTCTTCTGCCGACCACCCATAAGTATTTTCTTCTATTCGATTGGCTATAAGATTACCATCTTTATCCTTTTCCCACTGAGAAACAGAAGATCTGTTCATAGGTAAATCAGATACAAGCATATGACTATGTGTGGCTATCAACAGATGACACACCTGATTTTTCAATGCCCTGTCAAGGTTATCGATGATTGTCATCTGCCAATTAGGGTGAAGGCTCAGCTCTGGCTCATCTATGAGAATTAACGTATGCAAATCACTTGCTGCTGTGGAAATACTAAGCACCATAGAAAGCATAGCAAACTCACCTGAACTCATTTCTTCAGAAGCAATCTGTGTTCCATTCTTATAGAATACAACACTTGCTGCTTGAACCAAATCATATTGCTTCAACTTATATATATAATTCAAATCTTCATTTGCAGCCAATGAATTTTGATCAATATCTATATCATAGTTATACGTAGGTTGCTTGGCAAACTCCTTGTTCTTGTAAAAATCATAGAGTTCCCTAACTTTGTTACTCCTTTGCTCAGATGTAAGTTTGCTGTATTCTTTGTCTTTTTGCACATGCTGAAGAACATAATCATATACGCTACCATTTTTCTTGGATTTTAAAACTATGGAGTAATTCAAAGTTATAGTGTGATCATATCCTATGAAATCCAAGATAGATGATAAATTTTGCCGCTGTCTATCGTCCATGTTCTCCTTCAAAGCGAACAATAACCGAAAAGCAATAGCAGAGGATGAAATCATATTTCCATTAACATGAGCCCCTACATATTTATAATATGGTACATCATACCTGGTTTGAGAAGAGCCATTCACCTTTTGAACAGGAAACTTATCGAATGCGCCAAAATTGCATGCAACGATAGTAGGAACGCGCAGTTTCTTTGAAGCCAGCAACCTGTTGTCAATCTTGGCAAGAAAAGTTCTACCGATTCTTATCACCTCACAACAGACACCATCAATATGATACTTAACGCCTTTGAGCCTCGCCTTATTAGCAGATGACATTTTCTGCTTAAAATTATTGATATAAGCATGCAGGTCTACAAAGAAATCCACCATTTCCTTTAACAAGGTACTCTTGCCAACGCCATTACAACCTATCAATACAGAGTAAAGAGGAACTTTATCTTGGCAACCAAAAGAAGCTATTGGTAAGCGTGTCGCTTTCCCCTGTGGTGTTAGCAATATCAGTTCCTCAACCCAGAAGTTTTTGCTGTCCTCTTTATATTGAGGTTCTTCAAGAGCCGTATAATTCTCTATCGCTTTCGTGAAGCTATTACTAGAAATTCCCATATCTCTTTTAGCACGACCAGGAGAACCATATTCGTCTAAAGCTATAGTCCCAAGAATTTTCAGAGGAGATTTGGGAGCACTATCAGATACATTCTTCTCTACACTCTTTTCAATCAACTTTATAAAATCCAAATCTACATTTCGAAGATTTAATATCAGATTAGCAAGTTCATCCGATATTTTGGTACTTGGCTCAAGATGTGGTTCATCAATATCTAAAGCCTTTAGAATCGCACTGAATGCTTGCAGCCCAATATTTGCTTCCCGTAATAGTTTATCCTCAAATCCGCAACCTATAGGTTTTAGTGGGATTTTGCTTGCAAAGCGACAAAATTCATTTTATTGTACATATTTCTTGCACAACAGAAATGTCGCAGACACAAAATCCCCTTACCCCATAAAGCGACTTGAGGTAATACGCTGGTTTAACCAGAAAAGCATGGTCTTTAACCAAAGTCTGTCTTGAACAGGTTGGCATAAGCATTGTTGTCTGAGTAAATGTTCAATACATGCCTACGTGATGTCTTAATCCATTTCGCAGGAACAGAGATGAACTTGAAAACAAAGGTCTTGATTCTGCTGGTGGCACGCAATCCAAATTCATGGGTTTTCAATCTCTGCATAATAGCTTTGTAGAAGTTTCTGATGAGAGCTGTCATAAGCAGGAATACAGTATTCTGTGCCATGAACGATTTTGGCAATCGATTCCAGCCAAAGTCATTGTTCATGTCATCGAAGATGCGTTCCTTGCCACCACGAAGATTGTAGAATTCCACGATGTCTCTTGCACTCGACTTGTAATCGTTAGTCAGTATACATCTGTAGGTATATTCGCCTTCCCAAATGTCAAGGTCTCCATCTATTCGCCTTTGTCTCTGTATGACAAGACGATACGGTTTTCCTTTCCATTTCTCAACAAGGATAGAATTCAACTCAAACTCAATACCGTTGATTTCAACAGTTTTCCATCCAGTTAAGGCAAACATGGAATCGTAGAAAGAAGAGCATCTGTTGGCACGAATATAAAAATGCCTGCAATGAGCCTCTACCATATCTACGATTTCCTCCGAACATGAGCCGCAATCCATGCGGGCACGAGAAATATATATTTCCGAAGCCTCCAATCGCTTGAAGATTCTTTCCAAAGTTTCTTTTTGGTTGAAGCGCACGTTTGTGTTGCCGTCTCTATTTTCAATACCAACAATCATGTCGTTAATGACAGCTACACCTGGACTATAGCCCAAGAACTTCTTGTAGGTTGGTTTTGCATCATACTTCTCTGTTTCAATGAACTGATGGTCAAAGTCAAAATCATACTCTTGACCGGATTTCAATTGACCAGTAGCAAGCAGGGCATTGACCAGTAAGCAGTTCATCTTGTCTGCAGTATTGAAATCATAGGATTTGCCAGAAGCAGACTTATAGGTGATGCTCTTAAAAGTCAGTTCTTCGATAGCACGTAATATGGTGTCTGCGCTGCAAGTGCGAAGAGTTGGATGAAGAGACAAATGTTTCATCAGGTGAGTTGTAACATCCTCAATACATGAGCCACCACAAAGATATACGCACATCAGAGAGCGTAGAATCTCGCTATATTGATAACCAAACATAGTGCATCTCAATCCCAAGGTGGAATCTATGGTTTGAGCTAAAAGAGCATCAAATTGCTCCATAATCGAAAAAATTCCCCCAAAAGGAGTGAGTTTCTCAGATTTTATTTGTATCTTTGCCATGTCATATTAGAGTTTTGCTTGTCTTCTTTTCGCAACACTAAGGTAAGTGAAAATTCTGACATGGCAAAATCCTGGGCAACTTTTTGTTGCTCAGGCACTTATAAATAATGTCAAACTATAGTGTTGCGGAATTAAGGTTTATTTAATCTTACAGACATAAGTTATGCTATTTTTGATATTCTACTAAGCCCCCATCCCCTAAAAGTTGCTCATGAATAAAAGGGGATGGGAACCTTTCGCCAACATGTTAATCTTTCAGTCTATCTTTACACCAGTCGAAGAACAGTATTTTCAACTCACTTTTTCGACTCTATATATTGATTAGCTATATCTAAGGCACGCTTCATATCCTTATTTTGAGCCGTTTCACCATTTTTCTTCTTAGACTTATCCCCATAATCACTCTTATGCCCTATTAAAGAAAATACGATATGATTCATGTCGAAAATTTTAAAGAAGAAGCGTATGCCTAATTCACTGTTGGATTTTAGTTCAAACATATGCTTATCATTAGTACAAGTACACTCTCTAAGTAAATTGTCGTCTTTTACCTGTTTTATCAAGCATTTCTTTTCGTGGGCAGTAACCAATCTCGAAATCATCACTTTCTTCTCATCTACTCGCATTCGAGTATAATCCTCCTTAAATTCATCTGCCAAATGTATCTGATAAAGATCAAGCGCATATTGTAGCTTTAACTCCATCGCCTCTTTAGACTCATCTGAGTCAAGAATGCTATACACTATATTTTTCTTATTCTGTCCATAATAGTTTAGTACTTGATAAGCCTGTCTGCCTTTAAATTCGAAATAATCCCTTTTAAAATCTTCTGAAACAGGAAGAGACAATAACCCCCATGAACAAATACTGGCAATACCTTCATTCATTGCATTTTTTTCTTTGTCATCAGTAAGATTCAGCAAGTCATCCACCAAATCATCAGGCCAGTTATCAACATGGTATTGATCTGCCAATATCTGTCCATGCAAGAACATGCCCATGGCATAAGTTTTCAAATCCCTATCACCAATATCCAAAATCATCTTTTTCAAGGTGCTACCACATATAAAAGTTTCTTGCGGTTCTTCAACAGTCAAGATTTTCTTCTCTATGCCCAGTTTCCTTTCGGCATACAAGTTAGAAAAAGATTTTATTGTATCAACAAATAACTTCTGAACATTTACGCCATCAATCTCTTCTGCAGGCATAAGTTCATTAAGCAAAAATACCTTTCCCATAAATTACAGCAATTTTTCAGAATCCAACAAGAACTGGTCGAACATATGCTCAGGCCAATGATCCAATCTGCCATTTTCCTGGATTTGACATCTGTCTACTTGTGTATTTCGGCTATCATCCAACTGACACCAGAATGTTGCAACTTTACTTGCAAAATGATTCTCACTCTCTCTGGCATAGATTCTAACGCCATCAAACAAATGATCACTATGCGTTTCTACAACTACCTGTGCACCGGCTTCAACACAAAGACAAATCAAACGAGCCATCTCTGCCTGTCCTTGTGGATGAAGATGCGCTTCAGGATTCTCAATCAACACAATAGATCCAGTTTCCAAAGTTGAAGTTAGCAATGCTACAATGACAGGTAAGGAATAGCTCAATCCATATCCCACATTAGCAGAACGGTGATTGTCATATAAAGAATAAGACACATCAGCCTTCTCTTCAATACGATAATCAAATTTCACCCCTGGAGATATTTTTTGTAGCCAATATCTCAAAACATAATTCAAAGTGGTTCCCTCAGCATCTCCACGCAACAATTCAGGTAGCTGCTCATCCCTGAAATAATCTATACGTCTCAGAACGTTCTCACCCCGTCCTCCAAGTGCTTCATCTTCATATATGGGAATGGTAGAAGTAGCACCCATTCTATCTGCAGCAACATATATACAACTTGGCATAGGCCATAATTTGTTTCTCGACTTAGAACTGTTATACGAAAACCAAGCCTCCTCATGCCGATGATTTTTCCAGGCCGAAATTTGGAAATTCTTGCAATTTGGATTTATAAGCTCAGAATCCGATCCAAGCCCAAGATTCCAGACATGAGAACCGCCATTCTCTCGGCTGCTCATGTTATCCATTATTCTTATAGCTTGTATGACAGAACTCTTGCCACTACTATTCAAACCAGTCAATATAGTTAGTGGTTTCAATTCAAATGTATAATCCACATAGGACTTAAACCCTTTTAATTCTATTTTTGTAATCATAGCGTATATATTTTGATTAATTTTTCCAGTGTATTGTAACGTAGGGTTACTGAGCTAGGGCGCATACTGTCACGAGATATTGCAATGATGAACTTTTCATCATCCAGCAACTTAGAATAGTCATCCATAAACTGATTCCTATGGACAAAAAGCTTCGTAAAATCCATATCGGACATATTCCCCAACAAAACGCCCCATGTTTCAAATAAGCATTTGTTGATAGGTCTTCTTCTCATATTTCCATAACTCTTTCTGAAAGCATGATCTCCAAACATTTTGCGTGCCCGTCTCATAGCAATCAGAAAAATATCCATAATCTCATCTTTTGAAAGCACTCGCACATCACTCACAGAGACCATACCCTCCCTTTCACGCCTTATCAAATCCCTGTTCTTCAGGGAAGGAAACGAATTATAGATTATCATGGTATCAGAAAGCCAAGTATCAATTGATTGAGTCTTTTTATAAGTATGAGGAGGTCGAATGACAAAAGACAAAAATCTCAACAACAGTTCCTTATCTTCCATCCGTAAATCTTTAACAGAATTACCCGTAGCTTTTTTAAATATCTTTTCTTCAGACATGTCATTCAAAAGTACAGAAACAGCTCCACCATAAAGAGCATTTCTAATTTCCTGAGGACTCAAAGGCATACCACCCGTATTGATTCTTTTGAAGATATTTCTCTTTACTTCCTCAGGAGTGCCTGGATTAATGACCGTAACTGAAAATTCAGCTTCTAATATCCTATTATAAAGTTTGGTAGGCAAGTTTTTCATTTGCTTACCTTCCAATTCTTTCAGAAACTCCAAACCGGTAAGTCTCATACCAGCCCCCTCTTCCTTTGCCTTTCTGCCATTCACAAAATTTATTCCAAGCACAAAGTCACGGAAAGCACTAATTCGCTGGAGCCCATCTACTACAGTCCATTTACCATCCTCCTCAGACGAGACATAAAACATAGGTATAGGAATTTCCAGAAGTATAGACTCTATCAACTGCGACTTTCTAACGTCAGTCCACACTTCCTTTCTTTGAAAATCCGGATTAAGAATCAAAGTTCCTTGTTTTATTCTTCGAAGGATTGTCTCCATCGGTGTTACCCTAGTTTCAATGGAGATATCTTCAGGATTAAACGGATCGGTGATTTTCTCATCTTCATCACTTTCGATACCCGTATAAGAATCTTGTAAGAAAACCTTATACAGTTCATCCAATTTGTTTGCAACAACCTCTTCAGATTCAGTAAACAAAGAAGGTAAGTCATATTCCAAATGTCCAGGGGCATCAGCCTTCAGTTTCAGGTATACTTTACCCGAATCTGAAACTAACGAGAAATTGTCATTACCATTAGAGAGCAAAGACAAATCCATTAATTTATTATTAATATCAAACTGCATTATATTATTCTTTTTGATTCATATTTTTATTTTATATAGAGTGTTATTCCGCATGCAAGAATACACAGCAACTGCAAACCTAGTATTCAAAAGGATTATCCAAGTCCTTCAACACCTCATGTTTCGTATCCTTCTCCGAAAGATTAGCATGTTCCGTAGGAATGCGCCAATCAATCCCAAGTGATTCATCCAATATCGAGATACCACCATCAGCCTCTGGCATCTCTAAGCAGGCGTGGCTCAATGATGAGTACGCCTTCTATATCTGTCTTTATTACGTTCATTATATCAATTACTGAACTTGCCAATCAATTATAATTAGTTTGCATATGGAAAAAACGGGCTACTAGGCTCCATCACCGAAAAGTAGCTTAATAAAAGCCCGTATATCTCTTAAAATCTATATAAAGCAAGCTTTCTCCAAATAAAGTGATAAATTCTTGCCAAAGGCTCGCAAATCACCTCTTCTGGATAACTTGTTAAGAATCTGAGATTCCTTTTGAAACGACGCAGCGCTCTCTGCAGCTGGTATGAAAGCTTTCCTTTCTTTACAGCTAAAGTCTTCATCCTTTCATCATAATGTCCGAAGTTTCCTGCAGCCATCATCTCTTCCATGAGGAACACTCCATGTTTTTCCGAAACAGGACACAATAGTTCTTCATCATCAAGACCGAATATTTCTTGAAGTACAAACATCAATGCTGATGCAAAGCGTTTCATACCACAATCACTGATATGTTTCATCAGTACATCAACATTCATCATCTCGGATTGACCTTGCCGTTCATTCTGATATGCTTTCAGAAGAACATAAAAGTCAAGAATCTGTCGCATACCAACACCTTCATCCAACAGATGCCTGTAAATGTGGTTCATCTGGAAGATTAAGTCATAGTCAACTCGCAGTTTCTTAATCGTTCCACATTCGTCAATTTCCTTATTTTCAAAAACTGCAGACTTGAATAACTTCTGAAAGCATAGATTACTCCAAGGAGCATTCAAGAACGAAGGACGAAAATGAATCTCAACAGGAACTCCATTCACAGGCTTCACCTCCGCATGTAAATGGCATAATGATAATAAGATTTTCTTGCTTTGACAATAATCTATGATAGACTTTACAGGATGCCTAGTCTTTTCCTTTGGCCAAATCCAGGCATCTACATCACCACAGATTCTTAACTGTCCTAGGGAATGTTCCGAGTTCAAGCCATCATAATACACATGATTGGCTTGCCCCTTCAATATACAAGTTTCAAAGCCATCTTTGTTAAGCGCCTCGGTTAATCGAAGACAAACATCAGTAGTCTGTCGGTTCCGCCGCTTGATACTTTCTACCATCATCGCCCATTGCAAGACCACATTTCTAGGAGGCCATTGCTCTTGCGGCAAACGCTCAATACCTTCAAACATAATCCCAACAAGCGCCTGTTTCTTGGCTAATCCAAAGATCTCATTCCATTCCTTTTCGGAAAGCGTATGGGATAATTGAACCGTTTTTCCTATGGCAGATTGAAGAATGGTATAAAAATCCTGTAATATCATTTCTTCAACCCTTGATACACTCCTCCTACTTCATCAGCAATCTGGTCCCAATCATACTTGCTCATGTCGTAATCCACATGCTGCAATGGAGTCTCGATAATCTTTCCGAGCTTTTCCGAAAGTTCATCCACGTTGCCACAATGGAAATAATCATCCTTTGGCAAGCCAACCTCCAGATTCGCAGGAATATCGCTCACTACTACCTTTACCCCATAGCTCATCGCCTCCAACAGGGCAATCGGCAAACCTTCGTGCGAAGATGGAAGACAATAGCAACGACAATTCGTCAACAGCGAATGAAGCTTTCTGCCTTTGATAAAGCCAGTAAGCACCACACCATTCTCCCTTGCCATCTGCTTCAATCCCAAAGAATACTCATCCTCGAAGTCTGTATCGCCAGCTAACACTAACTTTATATCCGTGGAATCCGTGAGATCCGTGTGCGACTTTTTCCACTTTACAAACGCTTCCACCAGATGATGCAGGTTCTTCTCAGGCACAAATCTGCACATTCCCAGGATATACTTGCCTTTCTCAATCCCCAGTTCCTTGAAATATTCAGGATAGTCGCAGATTTCAGGCTCAGAAACACCATTATATATAAGGTGTACATTCTTCGTCCTTCCATATTTACGGGCAATGAGGTTCTTGATGACGTTCGAAATCACAATGACATCATCGGCAAACATGCAACCCATACGCTCACCCATCTTCAGGATAGTCTTGGCAGCAAATCCCCACTTATCCCTGTCATAGTCAGGACCATGATGTGTAAACACCACCTTCATACCCAACAGTTTGGCGTATGGTACCAGCAGAGCAGGACCGATGGCATGGATATGCAATACATCAGTCCCCAACTTCTTCGCCTCATTGATGGCACGGAAAGTATGGATGATGGCCTCGAAACTCTTCTTCTTAGGAGAAGGAATCGTTACCAGTTTCACTCCCTTCCATTCATGCAAGTCATCCTTCACATAGTTCGAGCGACGGATCAGCGTTACGTCATACCCACGCTCCACCATTCTAGGGAACAATTCCTCACAATGCGTCTCCACGCCACCCATGATATTCGGGATACCACGAGTACCTGTTACAACTATTTTCATAAAAACTAGAGATTTTCAAAATAAAAGTATTACCTTTGCAGATATGAATAAGATTTCAAACCATATCAAAGAAGCCATACAGTACTTCTGCATCATCTTGGTGTCGATGCTCTCCGCACTGTGGCTTCTTATCAATCATAAGAGAATCAAGTGATTACTTGATTTCAATATTTCTATCAGTTTCCTTCTTGGTAGCCTCATAACCCTGACTAGCCACGTCAGCGTTCACGATGTCCTCGCCACGCTTGCCCTTCAAAGCCTCCTTTGAATCGGCAGAAAGACCGTTGTTTACCACAGCATTCATATCGCAGGTAGAAAGCTTGTCAAGCTGTTCCTTAGTCACCTTACCATCACGATACTCGCAGCAGATAGGGTTCTCATACATAGAGTACTTCATACCGAGCAGGCTCTTCAGCTTGTGCTTAGCCACCCACAAGGCAGGAGTCTTGATGTACTTGTGCATCGCAGGAGAAACAGAACCGATCATCCAGCAGTTTCTGTCACAATGTTTTACCTTCTTACGAACCTGCTCTGCCTCTGGAGAACTCCAAAGCTCATCCCAAGTCTGGCGGTTCAGGTTACCCATCACCTCCTTATCCTTGGTACCATTACATGGCATCACATCACCGTATGGGTCGATGAAGAAGGTATCGAAACTCATATCACAAGGCAAGAGACGCTTCTGACCATAGATATAGTTGATGAGTCCATGGTTGAAGTAAGCACGGAACCATTTCTTTGGAGAGTTAGACTTCAACAGCTCGTTCACCAGGTTCTCGAAGTTCTTAGCCACCATTGGACGGTCGTGAATGATGTTCTTAGCCTCAACGAAGTAGAAAGAGTTATGGAGCGATGCTGTAGCAAACTCCATACCCATCTTGTTGCTCAACTCATAGAGAGGAACGAGGTCTGGAGCATTCTTATCCTGAACGGTCATACCGAATCCCACATCCTTCAGTCCCATCTCACAGAGCTTCTTCAAGGTTGTATAGCCACGATTGAAACCATTGTTCAAGCCACGGATTTCATTGTTGGTCTGCTCCAAACCCTCGATAGAGATACGGATACCAATCTGAGGGAACTCCTTCGCCAGGTCGATGATACGGTCGGTGAAGAAGCCGTTGGTAGAGATTACGATACGGTCGCTCTTCTTATAAAGCTCACGTACGATATCCTTCAAGTCCGTACGGATAAAAGGCTCACCACCTGTGATGTTGGTAAAGTACATCTTAGGTAGCTTCTTAATAGTCTCAATAGAGATTTCCTCCTCAGGCTTAGAAGGAGCCTTGTAACGATTACACATTGAACAACGCGCATTGCAACGATAAGTTACAATGACAGTACCATTTAATTTCTTTTCTGACATAATAATATATTGTATATTTTTATTGATTACTGATAATTTTTATGCTGTGCGGATTCTACACCTTTGTCGAATCCTACAAATACGTCATTAAAACCAGATTCCTCTATGCTGAAAACTGGTATGTTTTCTATCTGTGTTTTTTCCGATAATGCGCCAGCTACATAATTTGTATAATGTTGTAAATCAGATAAAGCACAGACATCCAATCCGTAGTACTCACAATCTTCATGAATGCTTGTTAAGAAAATCATCACGTGCTGGTGAAAATCATTTTCATTATAATTCCTAACGATTACATTTACAAAGAGTATCAGTAGCTCCTTGTAAACAGCAGGGTCTGCCAATCTGAAATTATCAAAAATATAACTGAGTATTTCACTGACATCACCACCATTGTCTTTCAATACAAAGAAAGCATTGATGCCCTCCACCTGAACTTCTTGTTTTTTGCTGAACAAAGAGTTTTTAATGGCACCAATGATGGCACCTCCGATGTTTTGTTGTTGATGCATAAGTGCTTTTACTTTCATCGGTAGGCATCTGTATCCTTTTGACCGAAGCCAATCTATCTGATTTTCTATTTTCTCCGCCTCATTGCCATTCCAAGCGTCAAATGCAGTATTAAGAAACAAACTTTGGTATGTCTTGACTATTTGTTGAGTGAAACGTCTCATTCCACCCAAAAAATCCTGTCTGTCATCTTTTTCAAAGCTTGATTTATTCTGTTCTATCAGGTCACAACAATGAAGCAGAACGAACCTCTTTTGTTCATCAGACAAATACTTTCTTAGAACATTGATTTTTTCAATAACACTATGCCATTGGCTGAAAGTTTCTGAAGTATTGGTGAATAGATAGTTCGTTTCACAAAAAGTCTGAACCTCGTCATCCAATCTGTTTTGGAAAGTATCATGCTCTTCATCGCTCACATCCACATACGAATATGTATAAATTGCTTCCGAGATGGTATTCTGTCCATTTCTCATTTCCCTCACTGCTTTGGAAATCTTGCACTTGTCCCCATCAGTCAGATCTGCCCGATTCCATAGAACTTCCAATGAAATCATTGACTGGAGAACATCCTCTTTCTTGTTGCTCCTCAATCCGTCAACAATCCTCTTTTTCATGTCATTGGTAATAGTGAAGTTCAGCATGTATCGGTCAGGGAAAGTATATCCATTTCTACAGTAGTGTGTCGCTGCCATTTTCTCTGTCAATAACAACACCCAAATGACTTTCAAATTATCATTATTCAAACAGTCATAAGCGCATTTCAGTATTTTGTTCACAAATATTGGTTGCCATTTTAATGCAGCCTCAACAAAGTTCAAAACCCTGTCTTGACTAACTTTTGTGCAAAGCCTACCCAATACTGTTGGTAAAATATTCAACACTTTGTTATTTATCCAACTCCTTCCTTGAATGTCAGCTTTTTCAAACAGGGCGATGTATGTGTCAAATAACTCATTTGCTTTCTCCTCAGTAATCTGTGAGAGTTGTTCTCTGCCGAAAACAGATTCCACAATCTTGCTGTTTGCAGAAACCATCATCATGTTCCAGGCCATGTCCCATGAGTAATCAAACATTTTCAGAATGCAGTACTTGGTGAAATTTTGGTTCATCAAGAACATTGACATGCCTAACCTTTCTTTTAGCATCCACCATTTGCAAGGATATAGATAATCCGCTACAAAACCAGATGAACCCAAATTCCAGCTATTATTATAATCGCCGATTTCAAATAGATGTTCTCTAATAAATCCATGTACAGGTTTCTCTTCGTATGCCTTTACGCTAAGCTTTTCCGTCAATTCCTCCAAAGTCTCGCCTATGGCAAATTTCTCTATGTTATCGGAATTCGTATCCATGTCAGCATTGGTATATTCTACTTTTCTGTCACACCATTTCATGGTCTTCAATATATAGGTCAAGCAAGATTTAGCATATATATCCTCGCGGTTCTGCAACAAGGATTTGCAAATAACATTTTTGCATTTCGCCAACAATTGATAAGCTTCAAGTTCTTCACCAATGTAATAGAGCAAGTTTGCTTTCTGAATACAGTTTTGATAATCACCTATATCTACTGTCCATTTCGTCAAGACATCTTTCAACCCCAGATTATCATATCTGCTTAAATAATACAATGACTGCTGATAGAAAATGTATCTTGTAGGGATTATATTCTTGCTCGCCAACAATTCATCACATAGATTGAAAAATTTTTCATTCTTTCCATTATTGCGATAATTCTCCAATAAAGACAAACGCAACTCCAACAATAGTTTTTTATCCTCTGCAGAAAAAGTCGCAAGATGCTCTGCTAAATCTTCAATGCCATCAACAATCCAATCTAAGTTCTTTGGAGTTGCCGAGATAGTAAGTCTCCAATTTAACTCATATAGAAAATGAAGTTTCGTTGTGTCATCGGTAATGCATTTGTAGTAGTATTCCAAAAACACAGCATCTTTGCTAACCGTGTCCATATCTGCCTCATGGGCTTTAGGCAGTAGTAGCCAACCTGGATACGTTTCTCTCACCACCTGCATTTCTTTGATTTTCTCTTCTATATATTCCTTGAATTTCTCGTCAGGCAAGTCTTTGTCTCTCAAATGATCAAAGCTCACTTTACCTTTCCATTCCGATGGCTTTTCTTTAAGATAATTCAAGAAAAAATCGTATGCCGAATAATAACCATCCACACCTCCAACCTCAGCTAAGTTGATGATGTCTATCCCTAACTTTGACAGCAAGGCTTTCTCTGCATCATGGAATCCCTTTCTGTAAGTGATGAGATAGGTAGGGCATATCCGTTGTTGCCCGATAACATCTTTCAGCCATCCTATCCAAGCTCTGAAATTTGGATCTTCTCCAGAGAAGCCTATCAAACAAACCAGACTTTCCAGGAAACACTGCTTTGCTGTATTTACCATTTCAGGGCGTTCAGTCGGATAACGCCTGTAGTCTTCCTGCGTCATGATATACGGACGGATATTTGGAAAACTACCATGCAGTTTGATGATGCGAGGCGATGGCTGATAGAGCAGCGTTTCCTTGTTCGTCACCAGTTTGAACCCATTGATGACTTGCCCGGCTGCACGTTCTACCAAGGTGTCATAGTTGGTGGTCAAGATGTCCTTCCAAGGCAACTGCACCAACAAACGATGCAATCTGCCCGGTTGGATAAGTTGGTCTGGTAAGGCTTCTTCCAAAATGTTGTCTAATTCGTTATGTCCAAACTGCGCATCTATCAATGAAGACAACCTCACCACGTCATTGGCATCATTCTTTTTGTCTTCCTCGTTGTTGGGATATAACTTGTCTAAGAACACCTCCCGAAGCTGATTCCATGTTTTCATGCTCACATTGTTGGGGATTTCTGCATTCATGCTGAATCCAGCACCAACAAAGGCTGTCACACTATGCGTACCCATATAGAGCTTGATCTGCTCCAACTTGGATGCGACAGATGATGGTATCTGATATTGCTTATTCATAACCTTGATTTTTAACGGTTCAATTATGAATTGTGATTATTACTTGTAGATGTTGATGAGCTTGTCGTAATAAGTTTCAGCATCATAGCGATGTTGTGCATCCGAAGCTATTTGTTGATAATCAAACTCCGAGTTCCACATCTTCTCAATCTTCGTCTTTAGATCGGCGATATTACCACTGCTAAAGGTATAATCTGTAAGTTCAGGTATTCCCCCGATATTGGCTCCCAATACGGGCGTTCCCAAGCATTGGGCCTCGATAACTGATAAAGGATTGTTCTCATACCATTCCGAAGGAATCACCGAGAAGCGAGCCTTGCCCACAAGTTGCTTGATGTCATCCCACTGCTTGAAACCGACGAACTCGATATTGGTATGGGCAACTGATTTCAGTTCATCCATCAGAGGACCGCCACCGATAATTACCAATTTATAAGGTAATTGGTTGGCTGCCTCTATCAATGTCTTTGCACCTTTCTCATGGCTCAATCGCCCGATAAAGCAATAGTAATCCTCCTTTTTCGGAAGAAGCTCAACAGCATCTGTGTAATCTGTGCCATCTGTGGAAGAAAATTTGCATTTCTCCACATCAATAAAGTTGCAAAGTGTCTGCATCTTCGATTTCGAGAATCCCCCTTGCACCATCTTGTCAGCCATAAACTGGCTCGGGCAGATAAAAACATCCGTTGAAGCCTCCAAACGCTCACGGTTCCAAACGATAGCCTCTTTAAATCCGATGAACGAAGCCAACTTCGATCCTTTCATGCACTTGTTGTCCAAACAAGCCTTCTTGTCACCATTGAAACAAGTCTCACAGATGGTATTTCCATTCTTCAGACAGTCGTATCTAGGACAGAGCAACTTATAGTCGTGCAGTGTCCACACTACCTTGATGCCCCGCTGATGCGCCAACTCTGCCATCACCGGTGACAGCTGCGTATGCACATTGTTGAGATGCACCACGTCCGGCTTGAAGTCATCAAGCAGTTTTTTAAACGTGCTTTTTACCTCATGCGACCCAAACGGACGGGTAAAAGCCATCAATTTGCTCATATTCTTTGGAAAGTATTTCTTCCAAGGCGTATCCAGATTCTCCGGATAGTCCATGGCAAATACCGCCACCTCATGCCCATGGGCCTTCAGCAGCTTTTCCAGATTGAGCATATAAATACAATCACCGCCACGGCGGTAATAAAACTTGTTTGCTAATAGAATCTTCATTGTTATATTTCATTTAAGTAAACCACAGGAATATTTGGTTTTTCATCTATTCCCGTAATTTCAATTTCGGTATTTCTTTCGAAGTTTACCTGATTTTCAGGTATCGCTTCTTTAATATCTTCCCCATGATTCATTATTCGATAAATATCATGAGCTTTTGTTTTGCAGCCTAATTTTGGCCTTATTACTAACTTAACACTTCTAGAGTTGTCATAATCATCAGTAGAAGCAGTTAAAAAACTCGCACAAATATAATGTTTACGCTTATTCTTCAAGTCTTTATAATATTCTACAGAATTGAAATGATCTTGCCGATAAAGAACTACGGATGAAGTTTTTGGTGTTTTACTCAATAATGAATCAAAGTAGTATATACACCGTTTTATAAACGAATTTGGCTTTAAACCAAACACCAAAGGACGCTGTATGCATTCAGAAAAGAACCCTTCCATCATAATTAAAGCAAAAAGTTCACACTTGGTTACCCCATAATTATCAAGAATGTCTATTTTCTTCGGATAAACGTTATCAAGTACCACCGAATTAAAGTTTGTGATACCTTTATCATCCTGTTTTGGATAGCATTTTCTACCCAAAGCTATAAAATCATTGTATTCTTTTTCTTGTTCCATATTTAACACTTTATTCCTTAGAGTTATATTTTCGGACTTTATGGTATATTTGCTGTATAGGCATAGTCCAGTTTTTTATATCAATATCATATTTTTCAAACATAGTGAAGAAGAACAAACTACGTTGCCTATTTTCAAGCAGCATATAAAAATAAGCTGTGTAAATAACATAATATGCCAACGACTTATCATATTTCCTCAAATACAACATGTTTACAATTTCGCAAACTAAATTTTCAGCTTTATTTATATATGCCATTCTATGATTATCATAGTCTTTCTGCAGCATGGTATTGGCATAGCCTACATCATCCTTGCCGGACTCTCTTATTTGATTATCAATAGTCAGAATATCATCTGCATGCACAACTAAGAAATGTAACATTTCTCTTTTGTCACCATTATGCCTACACATTTCTATGATTCTATCAAATATCTCATCATTATTTTTCCTCATAAGAACAAAATCACCATCAGCTTTAAATTTGAGTAATTCCAGTTTAAGCATCAATAAGTTACGTTTTCTATACAAGAAACGATCATCAAGTTCTGCAATATCAGATTCTATCTCTGAGATATATCGTTCGATATACCTATCAAAATCTGCGAACATTTCATTCTGAAGTTGATTGTTTAACGACTGATTATTCAACAAACTCACATCCCTCAGCAATCGATATGTTTCTTGTATAAAGACCGCTCCAACACGATATCCTCTATTTAAAAAGTTGGTTCTATTCAAGAATACCCCAACAGAATATTCCTGCCACTTGTAACCATTATCAAACATGACATACATCAGTTTAATTTGGGTTATCATCTGCTCATCCCCTTGCTGTCTTTTCTTATTTTCAGCAATAATTCTTTCAATTAAACTATTAGTCTTCTGCTGGTTTCCATTTATTCGATAGTGCATGAAAGCGATGTCCTGGAGATTGAGATAATCACCATAATAGACAGAATCGATTTTCTCGATTTCCTCTGCAAGAGCATCAGCAGCCTCCTTGTCAACAATTATCTCATCATAATATCTCATCAGGTCACGATACAATTCTACATGTATAATCCCTTTACGTTTCAGTTCAAGAAGCTTAGAGATAACATTCTTCATCTTCTCCTTCTCGCCAGAGGCCTCATACGCACAATACTTATTAATAAGAGATACAAGCCTTGAGTCATCATCGGTATCCGGACATTTTGACTCCAACTCTTCCATTTTCTCATAGTCAAAGTTATTATGAGCCAGATATGTCTTAAAGCTCAACATATATCCTGTATTATCGAATCTGGACAATTTGGAACATTCATTTTCAAATGCTTTTATTGCTCCAATTCTGAACAAGACATCAAGATTAGGCAAGTAATACTTGATATACTCCCTATCAAATAAATCCCATTTCTTAGCTTCATCTATGAATGCAATCTGCATATCTTGCCTCTTTATCAATCCTCGGCTTTTTCTTATTTTTAGCTCATAAAAGCGCAATAAGGCCGTAGTTGTAACAAACCAACAACGATATCTTTCCTTTTCCAATGCTTCTTCATTAGTTTTGTAATAATGAAGAAGAAAAAGTTCATGAGGAAGTGGAAGAATTGTGCTGATGACAACTAAAAGGGAAAATATTCCTGCAGCAATGACATGCCAATTCAAAGATATTGCCACTATCAAGATTGCTAAACATACAGCCAGACGCTTCCATATTCTTTGATGCTGGAACCATTCCTTTATCCTATACTTTGTAGATATTACGCCAAGAATAAAAATAAAAGAACTCCATAACAGACTTAGAACTGTAACATTATTACTTTTCAAAATGTCCTGTATATGATTAATAATTTGTTGTTCCATTATCACTATAAATATATTTCCTTTTTAAAAATCCAAGATAACACACTCTCACCTACTCTTCCTTTTCGAAATCATACCCCTTAACGTCTTTTATTCTCAATACGCTTAAACACATAATATTTGATAACGTGCGAAAAGCAGATCGCACCAATCAATGTAGTGAGACAAGTTGCAACATAGAGCATATCATTATTGTGAATGAATCTTTCTAAATGAAGCATACTTGACACTCTATAAAACATCATGTGACAGAGATAAATCTCCATACTGATACCACTCAGATACTTAGCGACCCTGTTGTTCAATACAATATCTTTAGAACCTATGGCATACATCAGCCAAGCAGCAAAGGCCAATAAATCTGGCAAGATAAACAAGTCCTTGATATCAACAACAAATCTTAATACGGTAAGTACAAAGCATGATTCCAAAGTTATTATCCAATGTTTCTCCACCCAACTCTTGATACCCTGACGATAGAGATAAATCATACCACCAGAGATAAAGAAAGGAGCACTATTAATAATATTACTACGACAGAATCCATTACCATTATTAAAAGTATCTATTGCTATATAACAGAATAGCAGTGATGACACTAGTACCATCCATCCTCGCTTCTTATTATCAAGCAAGAAGGTAAAGAAAGGAAAAAGCATATAGAACGTAAATACCGTACCTAGGAACCATCCCACACCTATCACTTCAATATGTGGATTAGGCAAGAGATTAAAGCACATTGTCAAATCTGCAAAGCTTTGACAGAACGAACTCCAGGATGGTTCCATCACAAAGCTAATCATCACCATCATGGCGAAGAATGGCCAGGTATGATGATAGCGCTTAGCATAGAACTTTGCAGGAGTTATTGCACCTGACTTTATACGTTCATAATATCCACAGCACATACTGAATGCGCTAATAATCATGAACAGCAATGTGAAATTTGTGAACCACGGAATCACATTGCCAGTCAAGATGTTATCACTTGGCTTAATCATAAGATTAGCCCGAACGTGCATCAGCACAATACCTACAGCAGCGTAAGCACGCAACCCATCCAGCGAAGAGTAATTTTCTCTTACTTTTGCTGATGTGGGGGGGTAAGTTGAGTCTTATTCATTTTTGTTTTATTTCAATCCGAACAATACTTTAGTAAAGTGAGTTTTGTTTAATACATATCGATGCAAGATTATTGGGCAAACAACACCACAACCAACAACTACAGAAGCATTGATGATAAACAGTACATCATTTCCATCAGTAAGGAATGGAATTCTATGTACTACAGCCTTGGCAAAACCTTCAAAAGTTGTATGGAAAAGGTAGATGATATAGCTCGAAGAGGATACACCCATCAACCATTCGTTACTTTTATGATTCAATTTTTCTATGAGAGAAGAAAAAGCCATTACCGCTGCGATACCAAGGTAAGGCAGAAGCATTGATATTTGCCCCCCCCATATCCATCAAATTTATACCCTCTGCAACAGCGAAAAATCCAAAAACACACCACGCAGGAACCTTGCTGATAAAGGAAATTTGTTGCTTCCAATCACAGCAGACAACACCAAGCATAAAATACACCGCCATACCTTGAAACTGTCTAAGACAGAATACGTCAGGTAAGAAATTTGGTATATAATGCAATACTATAGCAAAGATAAACAACCCCAATCTCATTTGTTTAGTCTTAAACAAAGGTGAAAAAACAAACATCCACCACAATGCCCAAATGAACCAAAGGAAATATCCCGCTTCTGGTAGATATAACATTTTCACATAAGACATCCACGTCACTGGATTCTCCACATAGGCATGTCCTTCAGTAAGCAGTTTTATAGTAATGACAATAGCCGATACCGACAAATACGGCACCATCAGCCTTTTTACTTTTTTCAAAAGGAAATCCTTATACGGAATATCCTTTTTCGTTGCCATATAAATAAAGCCACTAGCAAACATAAACAAAGGCATGTGAAAAGTATATATAACATCATGTACCCCAACATACCACTGTGGTGAGTAGACTGGCACATAATGCCCTACCACGACCAATATAATACATATAGCCTTCGCTACATCAAATGAAATTAATCTTTGCATAATCTATTGTTTATAATATTTTGGCTCAAGTTCTCTTAAAGGACTTATGACTCTCCACAGCATAACACTTATTCGACCTTATAGTCATACAACCTAAAGGAGCTTTTAAGCTGCACCAACAATTGCTTAGTAGTTTCTTCCAAACTGGAATAATAAATACATGGATACATAGACCCACCTTCACAAGTCTTAGCATCTGACTCGGCTTTGCATTTTCGAAACTCTTTCCAAGATTCTAAATACGAAAAATCAGGTTCCAAGTCTTTTTTGTTATCTTTAATGTATTCTATAAGTTGATTCAAATTATTATCTGCTTTTTCAAACTTCACATAAGCATCATTATTCATAGAAGCCTGAGTATAGTCAAAACCAGGATATAAAATATCGCTAACTATATTATCTATAAATTGAGCAAACAATATTGCATCATCTATCATTTGCATGACCATAGGATTCTCCAGCTTATTCATAAAAGCACCTTCATGGCACATAATATGCCTAGCCTTGAATATCAAATCAACAGATTCAATATAAAGAGAAGCAGCCTTTCTTGCATCATTTTCAGACACGGAAGATTTTAATTCAATATCAACTATTTTTTCCATCAATTTGCTCTTTACATCCATGTTCAAAAGTTGGCCAAATTGATCCATTACCTGATAAACGGAATTGCATGAGAAATAGTAAGAAAGATAATCACCCAAAGTAACCTCATTATTTTGAAAAGCATCAATGACATCAAAATCCATACGTAAATCTTTCAGGAACTTGACTTTCTTGAGATTACAACGATACTTCGGCATATCTATGATTTCTGCATACAATTGACGGAAATGCTCTTCAAACAAAGATACTATCTTTACTGGCACATATTCCAACAACTCACTGTCCTGAACATCTTTGTATTTATTTGCCAAATTAGTCAAAGAAAACAGTTCATAAGTTGTACCTCTTGACCGTTTAAGAGATCCTTTAATATCTTCAAACTTTTTTATCATACTATATTATTTCCTTTTTTACTTATATAAATCCAAGATTGGGGCGTAAACTCGCCCCCTATTTAAATCTATAGGACTGTCATATGAAACAGGTATCTCAATTTCAATTGCCATTTTTCCTTGCTTACAAAAGAACAAACGGACTGGCACACCATCCAACTTAGCGTCCATGAACTATAAATTCAGCGAAGCATTTTGCTGTGTTTAAATACCTTCTCACTTTTCAGGTGCTTGATGATTTGCCTGGCATTCATATAAGCTTGTAAACCTTCATTTACCTTAACAAGATGCTATCCCAATGCCTGTCTCAAATACTCCCACATCCTATCTCTATATATCAAAGTTTTCTCCTCAACAATCTTCCAATCAATTTCTTTATCCATTACAGCTACCAAATCAGAATTGGCATTTACTCTTCTGCCATTCAAACCAAGGTTTCCACAAACGGTGTCGATGCGAGAATTCTTGGAAGCCCCCGAAGTCGCAGCATATCTGTTGAATATCACGAATTGTTTTTTCATAAGAATGCTAAAGGCACAACCATGGAAAGAATCTGTAAAAACATACTCCGCGCCACGAAGAATATTCAAGAACTTATTCGGATCTACGTCAAATGGAGTGATGTCACCAAAGTTTTCATCATATTCCACATACTGATCCAAGAACTTCAAGAAGACTATCTTCATTTCTTTTTCTTTGGCGAACTTTTTTACCGCCTCACGATAAGCAATGTTCGAACCTAAGAAATAGCAGAAGATATATGGCTCATTATAAACTTTTTCTTCAGGCACAAGCTTATTCCATTGTTCCTTGTCAAAAGCAAATACAGGATCCATCAATACAGGCACATCCCTTCCTGTCAGTTCCTTGACAATCTCAGCACCTCTATTCTCACGACAACTCACATAATTAATTCTTTGTAAGTATTCTGCTGTAGCACGTCTCTGGTACCATGGAATCTGACTGACTCCAAAACTAGATGCAAAAGAAATCTTCTTGACTCCATCAGGCACAAACTTCAAATTATAGAAATTTGTACCAAGACCTGCTGGAGACCACAATTGGTCACTACAAGTTACTACAGCATCAAACCTTGATGCAATTTTCTGAATGTCAGAATAATATGCGCCAAAGATTTCATACTTATCAAAATACTTGGCGTCATACTCTTTGAAGAGTTTCCTTCTCTGAGCCAATAGAGGAGCTACCTCAGGATGCTTCTTATAAGCATGACTGCGACTCAAGTCCTCCAACTTGTCTTGGCGGAAAGTAGCATCAAATATGCGAGGTAAAGATTTAATCTTAAACCACAATCCTGCTTTCCCATAATGGATAACTTTACATTCTTGCCCCAATTCTTCCATCACTCTTAGTGTGGCAAGAGCTTGAAGTTTGCTTCCATAATTTATCTGTTCATATTTCAAACAAAGTCCTATCATACTTATTTCCCTTTATTTATAAAATCTATCAAAAACCACAAATACTTTCTACGTCCAACGAATTGCTGCGCCAAGCAAACTATTTCAGAGATATAGTCTTTTATTCTTGGCTTTTCAAACGACTTGTCATAAACTGGTGTCTTACGTCCCATTAATTTATCCATATTGACGACCGCTTTGGCACGTCGCTTCTTTGGATAAAGCATAGCTGCTTGACTATCATTTAACACTTGTGCAGACACGTCATCCATTTTGATGTATCCTTCCTTTGCAGCATTCTCAAATTGTGTTTCCCAATACTCGCTTCGAGTAATCCAAGAACTGATGCCAACTTCATCCTTATCGTAGGGAGCAATGTGAATGTCGCCAAAGCAAACATCAGCCAATTCTCCATAGTGGTCGATACAAGTTAAACAGCGATGTGGCTTAAAAAAACTTCTTAGCATCGGACCATAGTACGAGGTGTAGGGAATTGAAATCTTTTGCAAAGATTCCGATTCCCTACACCTCGTACACAAGCTATTAGTACGAGGTGAAGGGAATTCCTCACCACCGCCACCATGCAGGATGGTCAGCTTTCCCAAACATCCCTCATCACGATAAGCAAAATACTTGATATTTGATTTTTTCACACCATAATGTCTGAAAATATAATCCTGCCCATTAAAGGTTCTACCAGAGGAGCAATAGATAGAGAAATAGCCAACCACATGTTCCCTAAAGCGCCTGTCAATGGCTGCACGTTTACGAAAGCCTTGTATATGACAAGGCGTACCCACCACTACAAACTTTCCTTCCGAACGAGCAATCTCATTGCCAACCTTATTTAATGCCACAGGACAATACTTGGAACTTTGAGCGTTGATTACCTCATCAGCAGTTCTTGCGATAAAAGAAATCGGGGTGATGTGGTCATCCCCATAACCTGTTACTAATGCACCATCTATGATGTTCTTCTCCAACAGGTAGATAAGAAATTGTGAAACCATACCACCACTGGCAGAATGGTAGCGAATAGCATCATCAAGACTATAACCTGTATGCAGTCCGATATATCTACCAATATACTTATCTTCCTTGGTGCAGGTATCCACAAAATGCTCTTTAGCAATGCTTACAAGATTAACACCAACTCCAGGACACACTTTCAGACAACGCCCACATTTATTTCCCAAGCATAAAGACTTGTCGAGTCTTGGACGATGCTCACCATGAATTCGAACGATAGATATTGCTTGTTTCGGACATACGTCCTCGCAGATACCACAACCTGTGCAAAGATTATTTTTTACTGTATATGTTATGTTATTTAGCATGGTTAAATATATCTATTAACATTTGGACAGAGTTTTCTGTTGTAAGATTTCTCCGATAACTTATGCAGTTATTAACAAACATTGCATTATTGTCAATGATTTCCTTCAACTCTTCTACACTCCAATTATCTTTAGCTATTCCTAAACGTTCTTTATCAATATATTCAGCTGAAGCAGGTTGCCAGTTTGTTAGAATAGGAGTACCAGAAACAATGGACTCGGGAATTGATACCATATTCAAATCCTTACGTGTATTTACAAGAAAAGCCATAGAAGAACGAATATACTCATTCAATTTTGCTTGGGAAAGAAATCCTACGAATTTTACCGATTCTTCCAATTGTAGTTTCTTCACCAATAACTTAAGGTTATTTTCTTCCTCTCCACGACCTGCAATAACCAATCGTATATCTTCATATCCAGGAATATTATGTAAATGATAAAACTTTTCGATAATACCATCTACATTTTTGCGATAAACCAACTGAGAAGAGCTTATAATCTGCCTTTTCTTTTTGTCAGATTGGATAAATTTATCAACATTGATGCCATGATCTACTATTATAGATGATGTTTGCTTCAAGTATTGTTTGGTAAATCTATAAGCTGCAAAAGAACGAGGAACAACAACTTTGATATTACTCATACAAACAGGAACAACAACATTAAACCATACTTTAGATGGTATCTTGAATAATTTTTGTTGATGTTCCGTCTGCTCTTGCCACAAAACAGTTTTTAATGGGCAGATTTGAGCAGCCATCAAAGACTGAAAAGTGAAAACACCTCCTGAGATAACAAGATCATACTTCATATGATTCCGTTTAAGGAAATGTTTCAGTTCTAAAGAAAACGGCAATGAAGAAGGCTTAAATATTTTCCTAAAATTACTTTTAAAGAACAACACTTCAACATCATACTCTTCCGTCTCTATTGGCTTATAATCTGCTGAAGCTACTAAAGTTACATGATGCCCTAACTTCTTTGCCCCAAGACACATATTATATATCATTGTGTCTTTGATTGACTTCATCTTTGGAATTACCCCTTTTTCTGGAGTAAACAAAATAGCATTTAGAAAAAGTATATTCATTTAAAAAATATTTTTGAATAATTTCATATATTCTTTTATGTTTGTCAATAAATGAATCTTCTTTTAGTGAATCACGAATCTTCTTGAACATCGCTCTACTCTCATATCCACAGTTCAAAGAATAACCTGCAAAAAATACACTAATTGTACAATGCAGATAATCAGGACGTTTTATTGACCATAAAGGCATCTTAATATAATTTTCAAGGCTTCTTCCTATACAGAAAAATGTTGAGCCAATACATATACCAACATACTTGGCAAGAACGCTCATCCCCAGCAGATCAGAATAATGATTTCTAGAACAGAAAACCTTCTTCCTTTTCTCCTCCTACCAATTCTGGGAACATATAGTCCATGCAGTTATCATCCGTAATGATAATTAACCCCTAAGAACACCCTAATACTTAATCGGATACCACATCTATAGTTTCATCTTCAATATTCTAAAATAGTGTTATTTACAAACATAAAAATCTATTCCAAATTTATTTTTAGCCCAAACAGAAATAGACTCTATTTGAGCATCATTACGATTCTCATTATCATTAACTTTACACAATGAAGCCTTCTGAGAAGCGAATATTGTAATCAACCCCGGACAATAGGTAGTTTTAACTATCTCTGTACCATTTAAGCGACACATAAAATTTAGCCACAAATCATCCCCATAAAGACATGTTTGCTTAATGGTATCCGTATCAAAAAGATAACTATAATTAAAGGTTTTAGGAGGATAAAGAACACCACCTACACCTATAGGCATTATCATTTTTAAGCGTCTATCAGGCGATATGCAACTATGCCAACAAAGATATTTCTCTTTACTAACAGTAACAGCTTTTGTACATATTACACAACCTTTATGCTGTAGAGATGTTAAAACTAGCTGAGATATAAGTTTTGGGGGATAGATGATATCATCATCTACTGTTACAATACTATTTTGTGGATACATTTGCATAGAATACAAATACTTTTTATGCGGCTTCATGTCATCTTCAACAAGATGTATAGTCAATCCTTTAGACTGAAGAGCCAAAAGTTTCTTTGGTAATATAGCCATAGTAGGAAACTGAACTCTGGATAGCCAAAGTACAACTTTCATATTTTGATAATCTTGATTTAATAAAGAAGCTATAGTTATCCATACATCATTGATACGTGCTGGAAAAGATGTGAGTGAAACTATGATTGTATTAGAATCAACATTTACATTTTTGCAACATACAGGAATGAAATAATTAGCATAAATATTTGTAAAAATGCGAACTCCATACCTAATACTACGCCAAAACAAACCTTGATTTGGTAGTTTACCATATAAAAAATCTAAAAAATTAAGCATAATTAAATATTTGCCAAAGTTTTCTCTAAAGGAGACTTTACCCATCCCATTTTTTTCATATTATAATTATGATAAAGGCTGAAAAATGGAATATATTTCTTTATAAACTTTCTTCTTCGACAGGTAATTAAATCTTCTTCTAATTGCTTTATCAAATTACTTGGAGCATTAAATGTTTTAAGTATATCAATGTTCTCTGAAATACTTTTATCGTAATTATCAGTTGAAGCACCACTATTGTTGTCAAACAACGCTACTATTACATCCTTATAGATATAAGTTGCCTCATGCAAAAATGCCTCTATGAAAAAACAATAATCTGCACTATTACGATATTTCAACCTAAATGGATATTTTAATTGAGTAGCTCTACGAATAAAAGTTGCCGGATGATTGACAGGCATGGTCTCAAAATACGATTTAGTTAAAATATTTGGTTTCATATCTTTGTATCCATAATCCTGAAAGTATCTAGAGTTACATAATATAAAGTCTTCTCCTTTATCTACATATCCATTAAATACTTTTTCTATGGCATCAGGAGAGAAGAAAAAGTCTCCACAATTGCGGAATAAAATCCATTCACCAGAAGCTAGTTGTGCCCCTTTTTGCATAGCATCATAAATGCCTTTATCTGGTTCACTCACGTATTTTAACTTACCATCATATTTCTTGATGACATCTAATGTTCCATCAGTACTAGCCCCATCAACTACTATATATTCCAAAAATGGATAGGTTTGCTTAAGCACATTAGATATTGTTTTCTCGATGTGAGAAACATCATTATAAACTACAGTAATAACTGAAACTAATTTTGTATTCATAAATTTAATTCTTTTCTGTTCTATATTTAGGATGCAGCATAACATTTCTGCATACTATATGAGCAGGAGTTCCTACTAACTAACAATAGGGTTCAGTTTTAACGTTTTTATTAATTATCGAACCCACTTTAATTTATTTTCTTGCCAAACTATTGCTCCAACTTTTCTATAATCAGGCAGAAAATTTACATCTAGATACGCATTTTGTTCATGAAAAAATCCAGTTAGGGAACTCTTGATTACCAAATTCAGAGACTATCATTTGCGATTTGAGCAAAATACCGATATTGGTTTTTCATCAACCAAATCTATTATCTTTTTGATTAGATCTTTCATAATTATCTCCTATCTTATTTTTTAATGAATCGTTTTTTCTATGTCCATGACGTCATAACAATATACCGTCATGGACTGGAATTTTGGGTTGTATCATAGGAATATTTATCCTATCACTTCTCGAAATCTATCTCCCAAGGCATCCCAATTCATTCTTTCCTTGTACATCTGGGCTGCCTTTTCTTGCATATACTGCAACTTGCCCTTGTCTGCAAGAACTTCAAGAATTTTATTGACAAAATCAATTGGATTGCTGCCCATTGGCAGGCGATAACCATTTTCACCATTTAACACATAATCACCAATGCCTCCTGTATCAAACGTAATGCTAGGAATGCCATAGGCTGAGGATTCACAGAATACGATACCAGCACACTCTGCTCTCGTAGGGAGAATGAAGATATCGGCCTGCTCACGAAGGCTTATCATTTTCTGGGCCTGCTCTGGAATGTTACGATTCAAGAAACCATAAAACTTGATGTTCTCGTCCTTTATCTCGTAAGGTGGCTGACAACCTACGAAATGAAGCACATATCTTCGTGAAGTATCTTTCTTATTGAGAAGCTTAGTACACTCCACTGCTATCTCGCCGCCCTTGCGTTCCCATTCTACACCTACAAACAATAGGTTTACAAGACTCTCGTCATGAGGTTGCTTCTTGAATTCCGTTGTATCTACACTTGCACCAAAGTAACCGAGATGACATGTTGACTCTGGAATATGGTAGAAATCCACCGCATCACGCATAGCCCAATTGCTAGCAAACACATTTACATTGCAATTCTGCATCGCTCTACGCTGAACCTCATTGCCATCTTTGATGTTCGCATCCGTAAGGTGGAAAAAGTAATAATCTACCATCTGATGGAAACATGCATCGCTGAAATATACTCTCTGAGGTATGTCGGTCTTGACATAAGCTGCAAGATTACTACCACGGAAAAATACTACATCATACTTTTTTCTTGCCAAAAGTTTGTTTACTCTTCGACCTTTCAACTTAGCATAAGTCGTGGTGAAACAAGGATCGTTGTGTTTGCCCAGCAAACGCCAAAAGACTTTATAGGTGAGACGAAAGATTCTTTCCATCTTCGTTTCCTGCAACCAGATGGTCTCTACATCGTAATTGCGCTTCAACTGTTGTACCAAGTTATATGGAATACCCGACCAAGAACGTTTGTCTTCAGGGTTAGCACCATCTATATAAATTAATGTTTTCTTATTGTTTGTCATCGTTTTTATCTTATTTATCTTACAAAATTAGTTATACAATTTCTATAGGCTTGAGGAATTCCCATGTCGAACATCTCGCCGTCCAACTGTACTCCCATCAATCCATATTTTCCTCTCACTTGTTCCAGGGCTGTTGTCAATTCCACCTCGCCTCGTTCACTTACCACGCCATCGTTGATGTTCTTTTTCAACTGCTCGAAGACTTCTGGAGTCAACACATACTGTCCGAAGACCGAATAGTATCTCTGTTCTCCGTTATGCATTTTGACGGCAAGCTGGTCTTCCGCATAAGAGACTTTTGGTTTCTCACAGAACCGTGATATATTCATCACTGTCTCATCACGATTTTCCCAACAACCCGACATAATGCCATAATAACTTACGTCCTTCAGAGGTATGGAATGTATAGCAATCATCGGCTTGGAATACTTCTCATAAGCCTCCATCAGTTGTAAGGCACATGGTTTGTTCTTGTTGGAGCGATAGATGGTATCACCCAATAACAAAAGAACAGGTTCGTTGGCTGCGAAATTGGCTGCTAGGGATACCGCATGTCCGAATCCTCGTTTCTCGGTCTGATAAACATATCTCAGTCGCTTTCCAATCTCCAGAATATGGCGTTCGAAATTCTGGTCTTCAACCTTCAATTTGTTGAAGTGCTCATCAGCCAAGCGTGTTTCGAAATAACGTCGGTATTCCTCACGTTCCTGCTCGCTACCCAATATCAGGCAGATTTCTTCTATTCCGCTATTCACCAACTCTTCCAAGAGTATTAAGATGACTGGCTTCACCTTGCCATCCTTGTCCACTATCGGGAAGAAATCTTTCTTCATCGTACGAGTGGCAGGATAAAGTCGAGTACCGAAGCCCGCAACTGGGATAATCGCTTTTCGTATGGTATGGCGAGCTTTCAATGTCAAAGCATAAGCTGACATACCAAGTCCATTGAGATAGGCGATAATTTGCTGCTGGCATTTCTCGTCCTTAGCCAGAAATTGGATGGAGCCATCTCCCTGAGAGCCTACGCCTTTTCCTCCATAAGACAAATTTTTGAGATAGGGATCATTGAGGGTTTTATGCAAAATTGGTGATTGTAACTGAGAAGGACACATCGGTGCTACTTTCTCGTCAAAGATGGTCTGCGCCTCCGTCATCAACTTACCCAAAGCTTCTGCATCACCTTCTTTCATAAAATCGACAGCCTTCGATACTATCTTATGATTAATCGGACCTAATGCATTCTGTATAGCTTGCTCCTTCTCATTGTCTGCAAAGGGGAAAGCCTTGTTCAAGTCTTTCAAAATCTTGACCGTGTCTTTGGAAGCATTCAAGTCTGCAAATACCCAATAAAGGTTCTTCTTTACATTGAGTCGATTGACATCTATCTCCTCACCATCAAACTTCATCAATACAGGACGCACGCCAAAAGCACAAGCTTGATCCAAGCGCCCGCAACGAGAAGCCGTTCTCAACTCGCCCACATAGGCAATATTCATCTCTCCCATAGTAGAAAGATTCAAATCATACAGCTCATTGAATGCTCTACAAACGAGCACACAAATAGCAGCACTGGAGGAAAGGCCACTCTTCAGAGGAAGTGTCATATCAGTGATATGTATTTTTGCCCCCCCAATTTTGTACCATTCGAGCATATAGCTAGCCACACCTGCACAATAAGAAAAGAAAGAGCCTGAATGAGCGACATCTTTTAATGCCTCTGCATTCATTGGACACTCAAAATCATGCCATACCTCTTGCAAGGAAGATGCCGATGATGTCATCTCAAAGTTCTCTGATTTTTCTACAGTTGCGAATATACCTTGTTCCGTTCCCGTGACGATAGCCTCACCAGCAACCAAGGCGCTATTCATCGAGCGATACTTTCCTGCCCAGTCGCTATGTTCACCAAAAAGGCACAAGCGACCAGGAACAAATAAATCTATTTTTTGCATAAAATTTCTATTTTAAAACTTAGAATCATTTTACAATGCCGTTGCGGCATTGTAAAATACCGTCACTACTGAAATCGTTGGTTGTATTATTTTTTTAATTTTTATTCATCAATTTTCTTTTCCAATCTCCCTAGTTCTTTTCTAACTATGACGTTCAAGATTTTTATTCAACGCCTTATATGCTCCAAACGAGGAGTACATCATGACAACACGTATACAGGCATCCAAATCTCAACAGAACAAGTAAGACTGCGCATCACGATGTCATGAATATTAGCCTTTCTGTGTCATTCGCAACTTTTAGATAATGACTCGTAACAATGCAGTTATCTCGTTAAAATCTGCCTCACAGAGAGGCAACTCAATGCCATTACGAAAAGAATACTTATAATGTATTGACTGTTTGAAGGGCAACCAGTGAAAATTAAATTACAGGGGCTTCGGAAGAGAACATAATATTCGAAATAAATTCTCAACTTTCTTCATTTGATATTGTTTACACATTAAATTACTGTAAACCACTATTCTTTTTAAAACTCTCAACCAGCGTCTCTTGCTTATGCACAATATCATATTCGGCCTTACGAACATCAGCGTTTTCAATACAATCTACAAATCGCTCAATAGATTTTAAGAAAGCATCATCTGAAGGCAAATCACGAGTCTCAAAATCTTGATTTTTCTTTATGGTATATTGAGGGACGAAATCAACTGGTGCTGTCAATATGCGATTTGATGTTATAGTTCCCTTACTTCCCCATATTTCTATATCGCACTTATAGTCATTATCCATACCAAAAGCTATCTGTGCAACAGTACCTTGGTTGTTAACCATTGTGGCCGAGCCATACATTTCAACCTCAAAACCGTCAACATCGTTTGCTTGGGCAGTAACGATTCTTGCACTATCTCCTAAGAGATAATTTGCATACTTCAAACAATATCCGCCAGCATCCAGAATAGCTCCTCCGCCGAGTTTTTTATTGTATCTAAAATCATTCATTTGACGCAATGGGAAGCCAAATGAAATTCTATATAAGCGTACATCGCCTATCTCACCACTTCTGACAATATTCTGTATTGTTTCTAACTGACTATGATAGATAAACATATAATTCTCATGGAGAGCCAACCCCTTTTGAGACGCTATTCTTATCAGGGCATCTGTATCTTTTAAGCATGTTGTAGAAGGCTTCTCTAAGAATACGTGCTTACCAGCTTCCAAAGCTTTTTGAGCCCAATGAAAATGCAGAGCTGGAGGTAAAGGAAGATAAACGGCATCAATATCCTCGGATGAAATCAAAGCCTCATATCCAACTACTATTTTTCCACCATATTGATCTATAAAAGTTTGTGCTTTGGCACATTCACGGCTTTGCTGTTCTTCAATTTGCTCAACAGTCACTTTACTCAAATCTCCGAACCATTCTTGTGGACTGGCTATGCCAATAGCAGTAAACTCTACCTTATTATTTGCCTTCTGAAGAGCAGGCAGGAACCTGCGAAACGCTATCTCAGAAGGACATATTATTCCAATTCTAACCATAATATTTTAATAAAAGCTGATTGCAGACAACAAAGAACGTGCTGCTATATTTAAATAATTATTATATGTAACAAATGAGAGCATCTGGTTGAGGGTAAGCCAACAGTAGTTTTCTTCAACCTCTATCGGAAATTCTTCTCCGACCTCAACTATTATGTTGAGGTTTTGCTCTTGGAAAAAACGACCACCTTCTTCACTTTGGTAGCTACTGTACCAGATCTTATCTTTAGGAGCATTTAAAATCTGTTCTAGGTAAGGAATGGTATATTCATTCTTTCCTTTGCGATAGTTACCGGTTAAACATTGAACAGTTGGTGCCATCTCTACGATATCAAAGTTCCCAGACTCAAGTTTTGCCTGAACCAGGAAATGATAAATACCATTAATCTTCTTAACAATGAATCCCATCAGACCTTCTTGTGCCGAGCGAACCATTGGCTGGTCCCATGAAACAACTTCTCGGTTACCAATTTCAACACGACAGCCCATGACATCGAAATACTTGCCACTTTCATGATGAATTGTATCACCATCGTATATCCAATTTTTCATCTCGGAAATTCCTACAGGAGTCACGTCCAATTCGTATTTAAATTTCAGAGAAGTAATCCACTGAATTATATCCTGCAACTCATTCAGATGATTATCGCCACTCAAAACCGAATACAAGAAAGAATCAGGCTTGCTGCTATGTATGCCATTCATTCTCTTTACGGCATCCAAAAGGCGAAGTGAATGCTCAGAATAGCTGCCAAAATTTATACAAGAGATTACTGTTCTACTATCCATATTCACGACATTAGGATAGCGTAAAAGTTCCTTTATCTGTCCAAGACTAGCCCAAATATAACCTTCCTTTACTTCCAGTTCCTCGTCTTCGCCTACCTCAACAATAATGTTTCTATTTCTCTTATGTAAAAAACGAGCTCCCTGTTCTGATTGTAGCTGGTCTACAAGTATTAAAACATCCTTTTCTCCATTAAAATATTCGAGATAAGTAGGAGCTTTGCCACCATGTACTCGAGTATAGTTACTTCTTGTTGCCTGAAGTGTAGGAGAAAGCTGGACTATGTTAAGGTTGCCTGGTTCAATCTTCGCCTGAAGTAAGAAGTGTAAAACACCATTGAATTTCTTTACGATAAATCCCAAAAAACCTATTTCCGGCTGATTGATAATAGGCTGGTCCCATTCAGGAGTATTACGGTAATTAGTTCTGATATGTATTCCATCTATCGAAAAGAACTTACCTGAATTATGACGAATTCGATCATCACGATAACTCCAACCTCTCAATTCAGAAATAGGTATCTGCATAATGTTACTTACCACTTCTTCATTTTGAGATTTCATCCAACTCAATATTTGGTCTGTTGTTTGAAAATTGCCATGACTCATGGCTGAAACCAAGAAATCAAGTTGGGTATCTTGTATATTCTTTGTTCTCATAACTATATATCTTTAGAAAAATCAATTACTCTTTTATATCTGTTAATCTTTATGAGTGAGCGTATTTTGGCATCATCAAAATATGTATGTCCGCTTTCTATACGCAAATCTCGTTCTGGCCATGGTACAGAAACAACCTTTGAATCATATTTCTCTGCTATGATTTCAGCAGCTTCTTTAAGTGAAAGAGTCTCGCCACCTATATTATAAATTTCCCCGTTACTGTTGGGATTAAAAGCCCCTTCTACGATTTGGTAACAAAGATCTTCCATATGTGTGAAGGTACGCTTAACATCTCCTCCTCCATAGAGAGTAATATCGTTACCAGATTTGGCTTGCTTGATAAAGAATCCTACCGTTCCAAAACTATAATCAGTAGATAGAAGGTTACCATAAGGTATGCAAATTCTAAACACGGTATAAGGTATATCAAAGCTAGCCTTGTATGCCTGCAATATACCTTCACAAGCCAATTTATTAACAGCATAAATAGTCTTGGTCTCCTTCTCATCATCCTCCTTTAAAGGTTTATCTACACCTTTATAAACAAGACGCGTAGATGGGTATATAATTTTAGGACGATAAGGTGAAGACTTTATTGCATTCAAAAGATTGAGAAGTCCAAGTTCATTGATAGAATTGTATAACTCATACTTCTCAAAGCCTGCATACGTTCCTGTTAAACCGGCAAAATCAAAAATGTAATCGACATTTAAATCTATGTTATTTACTGAATTCTTATCCGTTAAATCAACTTGTCTATAATTAACATCGACAAAATCATGAATATCATAACACATAGGAGAAACGCCCTTGCACTTTAAATAATAATTCAAGTGTTTGCCAATATATCCGTTAGCACCTAAAATTGCACATTTTTTCATACTCGTAATTTCGATAATTTTTCCTCAACTAATCCATTTGTAAAACACTCTATCAAAGTAGGATTTCCATTTTTATCAAAATGAATATTTCCTGTTTTATATTTAAGTTTAATAAATGGAAACTTAACTATCTCTTGAATAAAATCTTCATCATAAACATTTTCCAGTTTAGGCAAAAAGGAAAACATATCCGGATTGTCATCAGAAACTTTCTGAATTTCACTGATGAATGGTTTCCAATAAGAATAAGCTAAATATGTTAAATAATCAACTAGAAAATAGTCAATAATTACTTTATGACTTTTCCAATATTTATTATAGTATCTCAACATATATTCTGCAAAGAAATGTCCTTTAGGCATATAAACCAATATTCCACTCCAACGATAATGTGATATACAAGGAATTATTTTTTCAGGTTGTCGATAAGTCCAATACTTATCTAATGCTTTTATCATCAATGGTCTAGTTGCGTAAACAGAAGAATCTATCCACAAACCACCATGCTTGTGTAAAATTGCGAATCGAAGATAATCACATAAATGAGTTAAAGACATTTCTCTATTATTAACTCTTTCCTCTATATATGAAGGTAAAGCCAAATATGAGTTATAATTATATTTTGTAAGAACAACAACTTTCCAACCAGGAGAATTTCGTTTAATGCTATTGATACAACATTTTATCTCTGCAGGAAAAGACTCCTCACCTTGCCACCACATCATCCAAATATTGTTAGCAGGATTATATGCCGATTTCACACTAATCTCGTCCATTGTTTCAAGTGCAGACTTTTTGATTCTTTGCAAAATCAGTTTGTGTTTCAAATTCAAGATATAGTTGTAAAACTTTGATTTATTGCTAATTTTTCTAAAAATAGCACTTACAACAAATAGCGAAACACCATAGCTGTTAATGTAACGAATAATCTTTCTCATTATCACGATATTTTAAGAAACTCATCAATATAAACGGAATTACAGAATATTCTGCATAGGAAATTGTTGCACCAGAAAATGATGTATAAAAATACACAAACAACAGACAGAATAAACTAAATACATATTCATTATATTTTCTATATTTATAAGATAGCCAAATCATAACACCCCATATCCAAATATAGATGGACATACCTAGCAAACCTAATTTACAGATTAAATTACCATAGGCAATATCAGGAGTAGATAACTGTAAAATAGAACCAGTTTCACGATCACGTAATCCTATTCTAAAATTATACATTCTGTTCACTAAGATTGTTTGCTGATCGCTCAATAAACCCATTCCAAAAATTTGCTCTCCAAAAGGACGTTCCATCAAATAAGCAAATCGTTCATAAACCAATGCAAATCTGAAAACCATAGTTCCACCTTGTCCTTCGTAATGAGTGAAATCACCATTCAATATGCTAGTTACATCCGAAGAAGAATTATTCTTATCATCTCCTTGAAAACGTTCCATAACGAGCGGTAAAAACGGTATGAGACATATAGCTCCAATAACTCCATATCGCATAGTCTTTCGTATTTGACCTTTCATTAACAATGATAGTACTATAACAAAGAGAATAGAAGCAATAAGGGTGCGTCCTTGAGTACAAACTAAAGCTATAAGTAAAATGGCAAGTGAGAAATACTTATGATACTTAGACATTGAATCATAGCAAAACAACAGTAAGAATATAGAAACTTCCAAAGCAGGCGGATAGTTATAATATCTCAAAGTACCATCTATACTATCAGTACTCAACTGAGACTCACTATCAGGCAACACAGGTAATCCAAACAGAGATTCAAGAATATACAAAAAGCCCGTTACTATAGATATCAACAATATCTTATCAATAACCCATTTTGCATCCTTGAACGAAAGCTTGCGTATAAAATAAAAGGAAAATATTATAAAATATCGTCGCGAGCCTTGTATCAATTGATAAAAATCTAAATTATAATGTACTACAGAGTAAAAAATACTCAAAACCATAAAAATAAAAAAGCATTTCATTGCTCTATCTAATTGTCGATTCTGTACCATTGGCAGTTTTTTTTCTTTAAACATTGAGTAAAAGAAGATAAAGATGAAATAGATTAAAGCTGCATCTTGATTCTTTAACCCCATGATATTATCTGTCAAAACAACAAAACCACGGTAAGAAAAACAAGCAAAGAGAAGTATACTCCATTTTTTATTGCCATTTATGTACAATACTATAGCAAGTATAGTTAACAAAATTCCTATCATAAAATATCAATTTAAGTTTTAAGTCTCTTAAAATGAAACTTGTATATAATTCCTATAAAAACTACATTTAAGAATATATATATCATGAGTCTATAAGGATTATGAACATATACAAGGTCAAGAAACAATTGTGTAAAAACATTAGTCAAATATATCATTAATGACTCTGCACCCATGAATTCTAAGAAATGAACTATTTTAATAGTCAAAAACTTTTTTAACCACCAACATATAATAATAAACACCGGCATATAAAGTGAAGTCAAAAAGAACGAAGTAACATAAAATATATTTAATATATTCATTAATAATAAAAATATTCCTAGACAGACCATTACTGTGATAAGCCAGCTAAAATTTCTCAAAGAATTATATGTGGGGGGGTACTGCTTTTATACATAACTATTCCTAAATAGAATACCGGTATTCTAGCCAAAAAGCAAATATATTTCCACTCAATTTCATTTATATTGTAAAAAGTAAAAAATAAACTTGCACTTATGAGCAATACTATAAAAGTTCTAAAAGACACTAGAGGATAGATCAATGGGAAAGATAAATAGAAAATTACTAACGCTGCCAGATACCAATCAATAAACCAACCTCCAATATTATAATATGACAACGTAGTTATATTACAAAACAAGTCCCATATACTAATATTTTTATTACCTAAAGTTACCCCTAAGATAGTAGCAACAATAGCATATACAATATATTTTGGCATAATCCTTTTTAATCTTCTTAACCAAAATGACCATATAGAATTTTTCTTGTAAGAAAAACACAATCCATAACCACTTAAGAATAAAAAGGAATCAACACCAATAAAACCGTATTTGAAAATAAATAATCCGCCCCATGCTATATACGCATGAAATAGTAAAACCGCAAGCATGCTTACTCCCATTAAAAAGGAGCGGTTTTTATTAAAAGAGTCAATACACTTTACAGCACTAGAGTTATACTTTTCACACATAAGCTATCATATAATATTTTTAACATTACTAAATTTCTCAGAATTCGTTTTAAGCCAATCCCAATCAAAATTCCACCATTTTAATGAACTTATTTTTTTTATTTCACTTTCAGAAAACCTAGTTTTTGTTTTCTTTGCTGGTATACCAACATTTATCGAAAATGGATCTATATCTTTTATTACCAACGAATTCGCACCAATAATAGCACCATCACCTATAGTAACTCCAGACATAATAGAAACATTATCACCTATCCATACATCACTACCAATTTCAACTAAGAATCCATTTCTTGTTAATGGTACTTCATCAAAAAGTTGCTTACTCACAAAAGTAAACCCCGCTGCATTTGAAGATTTTGAGAAAAAAGCAGGATGAGTTGAAACAAATGTAGATGTAGGATGTTTACCGGCTATAATATGAATATTAGAAGCTATAGAACTGAACTTACCGACCTTGACTTTAGTCCACTTATTATATGCTCCAATATAACTACCCAATCCAAGTTCTACACTTTTTAATTTAGAATCTTCACCAATTGAATTATATCCTTCAAATATACAGTTCGTATCAGCGAAAGAATTACCCAAAAAACGAACATGTTTACTATACAGTTTCACTTTATTTCTAAAAAACATAATTTGATGAATATGCCCCCCCATAAAGGACTTAATTTGCTTAACACATAAAATTAATAACGATTTCATACACTATACTATTTTATCCAAATTCCTGTAGCTTTTTGCTTCAAAATTAAATTTATTTGCTTCGTAAAAACGACAGCATAAAAAAGGGTTATAACTGTCATTGAACATACAACACCACAACCACCAATATACTTGCCTAAGAAAAACGATAAAGGGATATGTATACACACACCCAACAATGAGATATACGTCTGAATTTTAATTGCACCAATTCCATTCAATGTCATTGTTTGCAAATTAGTCCAAGTTGTGACAATCATATAAACACAAACACAAACACTCATTAAAAATGGTATATGTACCTTTTCGCCAATCCAAATTCTATATACAAATGGCGAACAAAACAGCATTACTAACATTACAAGAGCTAATATCATAAATACTTTTACCATTTTGCGATAAATACCATTCATCCAAGAGAAATCCTTACGTGTAAAAGCATCAGTAAACGCAGGCCATAGTGGTGTCAAAATAATATTATATACCATCATAGCCGCATTAAGATATTTATAAGCAATATTATACGATGTCACGTCATTAGGACCAGAGACATTTGAAATCAATATATTAGTCGCTTGGAACATAATTACAACTTGTATTTGAATCACAAAAAATTTATACCCCAAAGACCACAAACTTTTAATATATGAAAAGTTAATACTTTTAATGGATGGACTAACTAATTTAAATTTAGTGTGATAAAAAAATAAAGAGGAAATTGAAATTACAAATATTGGAACGGCAGAAATTGCAAATGCTAATGCAACAAGAGAAGGAGGACACCATTTTGTCAAGCCCCAAATTATACCTAATGAAATAATGTTGCCTATTACAGGGAAAGTTGAAGACAATGCTACTTGCTGAAATGCTGCTATTACAGTAGAAAGGACATTTACTATCATTTGTAAGCAAAAGCATGCAACCAATATGTATAAAGCATTTTGTATTTCTTCCCGATAAATGCTATTAACATTTAAGAAAGCTGCCCAATCAAAATATGGTATGACCAATTCTAATATTAAACACAAAGGAACAAATATAAGAATCATTAACAGATATGTAGTAGAAACTAATGATTTTCCACGATTCCATTGCTTTAAAGCAATAGCTTCCCCTAACTTATTTTTTAAACCAAGAGTAAAACCTACATCAAAAAAGGACAAACATAAAAGAACAGAAGAAAGAGTTAGCCAGATACCATATAATTCAGAGGAAAGATAACCTAAAGTCAAAGGAACAAGTACAAATGAAACCATAATGCTTATACCTTTAATTCCAAATGAAGCTATAATATTTTTCTTTAATAATATTGTTCTTGAATTTCCCTGATTTATTTTTTTTAAAAAATCCATTACAAAATATGTAAACTGAAGTTAAATTAATATTCTAAATTCTTTTTTAATGTCTGATCTTTCTCTTCAAGTATTGAAAGGAGATACTTGCCATAGTCATTCTTCAACATTGGCTGAGCATTCTCTCTCAACTGTTCTGCGGTAATCCATCCCTGGCGGTATGCTATACCTTCCAAACAAGCCACCTTCAAGCCCTGGCGCTTCTCCAAAACTTCGATAAAGGTAGATGCCTCTGAAAGGGAATCATGAGTTCCGGTATCAAGCCAGGCAAATCCTCTTGCCATAGTCTGTACCTTCAGTTGCTTATCCTTCAGAAACTCCTGGTTGACGGTTGTAATTTCCAACTCACCACGAGCAGATGGCTTGATATGCTTAGCTACTTCTACCACCTTGTTAGGATAGAAGTATAAACCTACCACTGCATAGTTGCTCTTTGGATGCTGAGGCTTCTCTTCAATGCTCAGGCAATTGCCTTGCTCATCAAACTCTGCCACGCCATATCGCTCAGGATCGCTTACACGATAGCCAAAAACGGTAGCCTTGTTATTCTGCTCTGCATCTACTACTGCCTGATGCAGCATCTGATTTAATCCTGCACCATAGAAGATATTATCGCCTAATACGAGGCAAGCAGCCTCATCGCCAATAAATTTCTCTCCGATAATGAAGGCTTGGGCTAAGCCATCTGGTGATGGCTGCTCTGCATACTCAAACTTCACACCTAACTGGCTTCCGTCGCCTAAAAGGCGTTTGAAACCTGGCAGGTCAAATGGTGTTGAAATAATGAGTATCTCACGGATCCCTGCCAACATCAATACTGATATTGGGTAATATATCATTGGTTTATCAAAGATTGGTATCAGCTGCTTACTGATACCCTTTGTGATAGGGTACAAGCGTGTACCGCTACCACCTGCTAATACTATTCCTTTCATGACATGATATTAATTATTTTCCAAATTCTTTAATTCTCTGTTCCTCTTTCAAAGAGCAAACAAGCAGTTGTCCGTGCTTCTCGGCTACGATATAGCCATCCAAGCCTTGAACTACCACCTTGCTTTCATCGGCTGTATGAACCACGCAGTTCTTGCATTCATACAATCGGATGTCCTTGCCTACCTTGGCATTGCCAGCCTCATCTTGTGGAAGCAAGGTACGGAGGCAATACGATACCACTTATTTAATCTACTTCTACAAATGACGAAGATGATTCTTTTAGTATTTCTATTGTATCACCTACATTTAAATCACGAGAACTCTTAATTGAAACCTCCACCCAAATATTCTCTAACAAGACAGCATAAGAATTAAAATGTTTAGCTAAAACTCTGCCTTTGAGTACATCTCCAAAATTAATAGTTTCTATTCTAGATTCATTTAACGCAGTTAAAGCCTTTAAGCTCAAATATACAACATTTTTATTTAAGTCAATTTTCTTTAAGACTATAGGACATGAATAAGAACCATCGAAAAACAAATCTAAATCTTGAACAAAATAGTCATTGCTGATCTCTGATTTCAACAATAATGCTTCAACAGACTTTTTACGCTTAGATCTTATTAAAAAATAAACTCCTTCGTCGGCAACTTTAATCATTTTCAATCTCGATAGTATTTGACCCTCCTTAAATTCTTTATTAAATTCTGCTAAAGGCGGTATTATAAAAGGTTTAAAGGTGCCTATTAAAGATGTACCACGTTTATCTATTTCCTTAATATTAACGGTATAGGATTTGCCAATATGAGTTTTATAGTTATTTTTTCCTATATATGTCTCAGAGGATGGAATGAAGACTTTATATTTCGAATCTATCAATCCCACAACACCATAAGAATTTATTAACTCTATTTCACAGATTGCATTCTTATCATCAGGTAAGCCTTCATAAAAGGAAATATAAGGAGAAGTTTTATCCTTATAAGTTAAAATGATAATTTTTTGTTGCGAATCAATCTTTTTAATTCTAACTTTTATCCAATCATTTCTCTTAAAAGTTTTTTTCACTTCAACGATATCGTTAAACCAGGATATTTCAGAGTTAGGAAGAATTGCAAATAATCCATTCGAGAGTTCGGTTTCAATGCAAGTTTCTGTCTTTGCTAAAATTTGGATATTTATCTCATCATCTACATGAAATCCTATATTTTCCCATGGATTTATCAAATCCACATATTTTAGCTCAAGGCAATTATTAATATAATCTATTTCCTTGATATAAAAATCAGCTTCATAACCGATAGGGAACAACTCATGGAGAAACGCAAAACGGCTATATGTAAGATTACGTCTATATGCTATGCACCTTTGATTCGTATCTTTTACTAAAAGTGTAATAAACTGATCGTCTGCAGCTTGTACAACACATAACACTCTTGCCCCAACGGAAAAATTACTATTAAACAACAAATTAGGATTGCTTGATGTATTTAAAACAGAAGCATAAACTTTCCCTCCATCAATAATCCTCAAAGGAATTACCTCCAGTGTCATACCTGGAGTATAATAACTCTTTAATCTCAATTGTACATTATCAGTAATTTCTTTTCTATTTATGATAATTTGCAATCCATTATAATCTCCGATAATGTTATCAGTATAAACACTAGTAATCGAACATTCTATTGATGATTCTTCTTTTATAGAATTATTAATGTCTGCATATGATTTTGCCATATCTGCATCACTTTTCACTTCTATGCAATAGCAAATATTATCTCTTCCTAAAAAGTCTTTATAAACTTCCGGTCCATTTAACAAATTATAATTTCCCGTGGATATAAGTTCACTATAAACTCGTTCGAGTATTTCTATTTTTTCATTTCTTGCTAATAAATAAAAAGTATTTATACCATGTGCAAAACCTTCTCTAATTCTTCGCAAATATGGTTTAACTCCTTGTTCAGCATATGTTTCTAATCGCGCAACTAATAATACGGCAACTTTTAAAGTTACAGAATTAAAAGCAAGAGGAGTCAATTCATCAAAATCCCTTGAAGCTATATTATAAACAAATGTCAAGAAATTCCTAGATTCATCAACGAGGTTACTGTTTCTAACTCGACCAACTAGCTTGTTTCCCCAAATAGCATATTCACGAAGTAATACACGTGTAAACAAGCCTTCATCTTCAACCTTTGATACCTTATTAAAGGCATCTTCATATCTATCTATATCTTCATTACAGGTATTTATATATTGCGTAACTATATAATTTTTTTGAGGTGTCTTTCTTAAAAACTCTCTGATAACAGCAAAATCAATGGCTTTTATAATTCCTCTATCAAGATATGGTTTACTGTTTAACAACAACGTATTTTGGATATAAATTGAAGTAGTATTTATAATGTTTTGTGTATTATCTTGATCATACTTTAATAACACTATAGCTTTACCAGGTTCTAGTCTCACTTTACCTTGGTTATCTGATTTAACCCATTTTACAGAAAACTCTGGCAAATTTAATTCTGGAACAATTCTGTTAAGTTCTTTTATAGAAGTTGTACCATTTGTCTCAATTGATAATTTTGTTGTACTTGACTTAAACCAACCAAATGTAGCTGCAATAAAAGACATAATATCCGTTAAGAAATTACGAATATTATTGTAGTACTTCATAGCTATAATAAGAACTACTCCACCAACACCCAAATAAGAAAAAAAAGTAATTACTATTGATTCCATATTTATTTTACAGAATTTACACATTCAATGCTGGTACAATAAAACTTTAATTTAATTCCATCAATGGTTTCATATGGCATCAAAGTACTTATATTATCTATAGTTACTTTTCTCCCACAACATTCGCATCTAATATTTCCATTGATAAATTCTTCATATTGCCCAGTTTGAATAAGGATTTTATATAAGTCTTTATCCATAATAGCATTAATGAATTCTTCCTTTCTCATGACATTTATCTTTTAATAATTCCACAACAATATATTATTTAACTCTGAATAAGCAACTTTATAATCATATCTATATTATTTTTCTCCCAAAAACCTACCATATCATAGCTTATTGGGGATGTTAAAAAGACAGCAAACACCTAAATAAATCAGATGTTGCAAGAGTCTTTGATAAATATTCTCAGACTTGTGGTAGAAGTGAAGCTCAGCAAAGAGCACGCCGTATACTCAATTTTCCAATAACTTCATTAATATTACTTTACAAATTCTTTAATTCTCTGTTCCTCTTTCAAAGATCAGACAAACAGTTGTCCATTCTTTTCGGCTACGATATAGTCATCCAAGCCTTAAACTACCACCTTGCTTTCATCGGCTGCATGAACCACGCAGTTCTTGCATTCATACAAGCGGATGTCCTTGCCTACCTTGGCATTGCCTGCCTCATCTTGTGGAAGCAAGGTACGAAGACTACCCCAGCTGCCTAAGTCACTCCAGCCAAATTCGGCTGGCAAGGTATAGATTTCCTTAGACTTCTCCATCACGGCATAGTCAATGCTTATCTTCTCGCAGGTTGGGAAGAGTTTGCCGACCACCTCTTTCTCCTGTTCAGTATAGAAAGAAGGTGCCATCTCGTCCATGATGCTGGCTAGCTGAGGCTGGAAGGTGCGGATTGCCTTGCTGATGGTATCAATGTTCCATACAAAGATTCCGGCATTCCAATAGTAATTGCCAGCGGCAAGGTATTGCTCGGCTGTCTCCAGGTTTGGCTTTTCCTTGAAAGCCTCAACCTTGTAGATTTCATCTACGGATGTTGGCTCTGCTGAGGCTATATAGCCATAGCCTGTTTCTGGGCGGCTTGGCTTAATACCGATCGTAACGATGGCGTTCTTATCGGATGTATAGCTCAATGCCTTGCTGAGCACTCGCTGATACTCCGAGGTATTGATGACCAGGGCATCGGATGGTGTCACCACGATGTTGGCATCAGGATGCTTCTTCTGAATCTTCCAGCAGGCATAAGCAATACATGGAGCTGTATTGCGAGCCTCTGGCTCTGCTAATATGTTATCTACTGGCATGTCAGGGATTTGCTCCTTGACAATGCTGATATATTTCTCATTGGTCACCACCCACATGTTTTCGACAGGACAGATTGGTTTCAATCTATCTACTGTCAATTGAATGAGGGAAAGGCCGACACCCATCACATCAATGAACTGCTTTGGGTAATCGGGGGTTGACATTGGCCAAAAGCGGCTACCTACGCCTCCGGCCATGATTATAATATGTGTATCCATCATAAATCTCTTTCTTTAATATTAAAGATTTTCTAAAATCATCCCGTCCTTCTTTACCATTAAAGAAGGAGTTTTTTCTACCTCTCCGTCTCTCCTGCAAGGAAAGACTTTTTTCGAAAACCTACCCGTCCTTCCTTACCCTTAAGGAAGGCTCCACCTTTCTCATCAAGCCTCTCTTTCCTCAGGAACGAGAGGATGTAACCGCCCTCCGGTGCTCAGAACCGCTACGCTCTAAGGGTGACGGACCATCAAAGGTCTTCGCCATATTGTGCGGGATGGGACCGCCTTGATGCTGGGCTTTCTATACCTAACCTTAAGCCTTATTTACATGGATCAGCAAAAAGAAAAGACTAGTTATATATATTATTATCTCCTCATTAACTTTGCCGCAAATTCAAAGAAATCTGCAACGTTTTTGAAATCATCAAACTGCTGGCAATACATACTGGCATAAGGCTCAGGAAACCTACTGTGTATATCTGCCTTTATCATGCTTGCCAAAGCCTCCTTTGTGTAGGCTTTCAGCAATTCGTTGTATTGTTCCTCGCTCATAATATTATACTTGTTTCACGCTTGGTCACATACTGACCTATGAATTTACTGAGATTAAACAATTATATTGTATGTTTATGTTTTAATATTAAATTTTACTTGTCTTACTTATCGCTATTTTGGCATACAAATCCTGTATAGGCACTGTCCAGTTTTTTAAATCTACTCCATATCTCTCAAATTGAGAAAGGAAAAATACACTACGCTTGCCATTACCTATCAAATTATAAAAATAGGCTGTATAGAGGACATAGTAAGCTAACGACTTGTCATAATTTCTAGACTGCAAAATCTTAACTACATCACATATCAGATTCTCTGCATAATTTAAATAGGCATCCCAATGACTTTTATAATCAATAAATTTCTGAGATAAGGTAAATTGCTTATTAGCAGACACATAATCAAGAATCTGCTTATTCATAGAAAGAATATCATCAATCTGAACCACTAAGAAATGAAGCAATTCCCTTTGATTACCATTGTGCTCACATCTAGCCCTAATTCTTTCAAATATCTCATCATTATTCTTCCGCACAAGAACAAGATCATCATCGGCCATAAATTTTAATAATTCCTGTTTCAACATCAATAAACTTATGTACCTATACAGAAATCGCTCATCCAATGTAGCTAAATCCGAATCAATTTCCGATAAGTAGCGTTCACAATTTCGACTGAAATCTACAAACATATCTGACAACAAATTCTGCTGAAGCCCTTTTCCCGTCAATGCATTAACATCCCGTATCAATCGAAGGGATTCCTTGACGAATAAAGCTCCAACCCGATAGCTACATTTCAGATATCTTTCCCTATCGAAAAACAGCTTGAAGGAATATTCCTGCCATTTATATCCATTATCAAAAATAACATACATCAGTTTTATCCTTGTTATCAATTGATTCTCACCATGTTGCATCAAATCATTATCTGACAGAATTTTATCCAACAGGGTATTTATCTTGGTCTGATTGCCTTCTCTTCTATAATGCATAAAAGCTACATCTAAAAGATTTAGAAAATCACCAAATCTAGCCAACTTCATTTTCACAATTTCATCAGCAAGTCTATCTCCAGCAACCTTATCGCATAAAATCTCATCATAATAATGCATCAAATCTCGGTACATTTCAATATGAATTATCCCTTTTTTCTTATACTCAAGTAATTTTGCAACTATAGGCTTCATCTTTTCTTTCTCTCCAGAAGCCTCATATGCACATAGTAGGTTAAGGAGCGAAACTAGCTGAGACTCATCAGATGTATCGGTGTTCTTGGACTCATACTCTACCATTTTTTCATAGTCAAAAGCATTATGTGCCAAGTATGTCTGGAAACACAACATATAGCTATTGTCTTTGAATCTGGATAAACGCACACATTCAGACTCAAAAGCCTTAACCGCTCCTATTTTGAACAAAACATCGAGATGGGGTAAGTAATATTGCTTATACTCATAATCAAATAAATCCCATTTCTTTGCTTCATCAAGAAATTCCACCTGGACATTTTGCCTGTCGACCTCGTCATGGCAAGCCTTTATTCTTAATGCATAGAAACGCAGTTTTGCACTTGTAGTAACAAGCCAACCACGATACTTTCCCTTATCCAGATCGTCAAGATGGGATTTATAATAATATATGATGAGTAATTCATGGGGAAGTGGTAGGAAAATTGTCAAACAAACGAGCAATGAAAATACCAAAGTAGCCTCAACATAGGAATTCATGCATACAGCTAAAATCAGTAAGCCTAGAGACACAGCAAGCCTAGACCATACCCTTCTGTGATGAAAGCATTTCTCTAATTTATACTGTGAGATGATAACTCCAAGAATAAAAATAAAAGCACCACATAAAAGACCTAAGACTGTAACATCCAGTTCTTCCATCAATCTTTGTACTATATCTATTATTTGTTGCATAACCGATAGTTTTTATGACCATCCCATAAGGGGAAAACCTATTTTTCATCGAATGTATTACATCGTAAGAAATAACCACGAAGAGGGATGTATATCACCATTACAGCGTCCCCACTATTTTACAAGTAGTTACACACATAACAATTTTGAAAAAAGTGATTATTGTATCGTTTTGCAGAAGATAAACTGCACTCGGCAATTTGAAAGCCAGCTTTCATTGCGCTCGTTTGCATTATCTTTTAGGGTGAAGGATTGCCTAAGCGCACTCATTCACCTCATCTGTTTTATCAACATAGTAACATGTGGGGCAACCTTTTCTTCAAACTCTCGCTCGCTGAAATTGTCGAATTTGCTATCAGGGATAGCATATGGAGCACTTTTGCCTGGTTCCGAAAGCATCTTATAAACATCGGAGCGGAAGCGGATTTCATTAAGATTTTTGTCCTCAACTCTCACAAAGACAAAGGTGGTAAGAAAACAGCCTCACGGACAACACGTTTACCTCGACTGCTTATCATGATACGTCTTTCCAAAGTGCGTCGGATCTGTTGCTACAAAACCATTTTCAGCTACATATCCTTCACTTTTTGCCATGGCTTCGCCGTCGTCCCCTGCAATAGTGGACGTAACCTGTGATTGTATATTTGTCTCTTTCATCATGCGAATCAAGTTCGTTTTTTGATGACGTTCATCTGAATCTCGATTTAAGAGACACAGAATCTCCTTGCAAAAATACGATAATTGTTGGAAACTAGCAAATTATGCGTGTTAAAAAATTAATATCATTCTACGAAAATCAACATTATTTTACTATTCTTTTCGTACATAATTTCCTAAGTCGTTGATTGAACGAAGGTTTTCGGTTTTTCTGTATCTCTCATGTAAAGATTCAGGAAAAATGGTTCATTTTGGTTCATTTTACAATATCCCTCTTTTTATTCTTTTTTGTGGCTTATAGGGCTGCCAGTATTTTGGCGTTGGCATCATCTACTTCTGAGCTTTTGATAGAATTGAGATAGATTTGTGTGGTGGTTTCTCCATCTTTCGTTTGGTTGCAACCTTTGTGATGATAGCAGATATACCTGATACATCCTAACCAAGCCTTCCCTTCTCAGAAAGGAAGGATGTAACCGCCCTACTCGGTACTGTTTATGCCCCACCTGTCTTCAATAGTCTTTACGACCCTTTCGGTTCCCCTTGTAGGGGACAGAAACCCCTGCGGGAGGATCCTTACCCTATACCCAAGCCCTAAATCCCTACCATAGGGATTAGGGATGTAACCGCCCTCCGGTGCTCGGAACCGCTACGCTCTAAGGTTGGCGGACCATCAAAGGTCTTCGCCATGTTGTGCGGGATGGGACCGCCAGGGGACAACTTGCTATAACTTGCTGGTTGAGACCACCATTTTTGTTCCTCATTGCAGTATCGCTCTGCACTTGTCGTCGCTCGAATGAGGAATATTGTTTTTATTCTACTTTTGAGAGGATTACCTCAGGAGAGGTACCCATCAGGGTTATGGCGGAGTAATCCATATTACGTGTAATCATACGATTACCTTCTTTACTAACTGTTCGGAATTTCCGAACAGTTGCTGACAGCATCAATTTTCTGAAGACTTACCTATTTGTCATATTCTTCTAAAAAGCGTTTGATCATGGAAGTTACGGCTTGCGGAGACCGCTTGACATGAACTATCCCCATAATTACAATTTGCTCGCCATCTATCAAATAATAGACACGGTTTGGAGCTAACAACAAGTGGCGTATAACCATATCCTGACCAGATACCCACGAAGTGTAGCGAGCATCATATATGCCATGTGTGGAATATTGAGCCAGTTCATCTGTCTTTTCCAAGATATTATGGAGAACTTTTTGAGAGGTTAATAAGCCAAAATGTTCTTCCACATAGTCCATGACTTCATCTAACTGCGTCAAAGCCAAGTCAGACCAAACTACTTCCATCCTCTTTTTGCTTTGATAAAAGACTCAACTTGCGAATTTGGAATGCAGCGACCTGCTCTATTTTCCTTCAGAGCATATTCTGCAGCTGCAATCATCACCTCACGTGGTATCCCATGAATCGAATTAGTCGACTCACTTATATCAACATCGCCCAAAGAAGACTCAATTTTAGCTATCAAGGAATATTTATCCTCAATGCTTAAATTCCTGATTTCATCCCAATAAGGAATGGTTCTATCTTGTGATACATTACTTATCAACATAATACATTCTCCTTTATTTTAATCTTTGTCTGCAAATTTACGACTTTCTTTCGTAATCACCAAGGATTTAAGAGAAAATCTTCATTAAATAACTATTTTTATTTTAGCAATCTATTTGTTTCTCATTGCAGTATCGCTCTGCACTGGTCGGCGCTCGAATGAGGAGTTTATTCTATCTAATGTCCCACAGATTGCACTGATAACACAGATTTCTTAGACCTGTGCGGTCTGGGGAATTAAGGGCACGCGGATTTCGCTGATGACACAGATTTAAGTCCCACAGATTGCACTGATAACACAGATTCTTAGACCTGTGCGGTCTGGGGGATTAAGGGCACGCGGATTTCGCTGATGACGCAGATCTTTTGAGTTGTGCTGAATACGATGGTGTTTAATTTTATTTGGTTCCTCATTGCAGTATCGCTCTTCGAAAATCACCCCGTCCTTCCTTACCGTTAAAGAGGTTTTTTCGAATCCCTCCGTCTCCCTTTAGCCAAAGGGAGCTCCACCTCTAACCAAGCCTTCCTCCTCAGGAGGAAGGATGTAACCGCCCTCCGGTGCTCAGAACCGCTACGCTATAAGGTTGGCGGACCGTCAAAGGTCTCGCCATGTTATGCGGGATGGGACCGCCTGTCTGTTACTGGGGATCAGCGCTTACGTCCTTTACCAAATAATTCAGAATGCGAACCTAAACGAACTAATTCTATTGCATTATTGTTCTTATCAAACCAAATCAAAAGTGTATCATTTTCTATATGGCATTCCATATAGTTCTTCCAGTTGCCTTTCAAAGAATGAGGATTATATTCTTCCGGTATCTGATTGCCTTCTGCCAAAAGCTTAACTATCCCCATAAGCGTTTCTACAAATTCTTTATCATTCTTAAAACGCTTATAATCTTTCTTGAACTGCGAGGTCTTTCGAATTTCTTTCATAAACCCTATTCCTCCATTGATGCCATGAAACTTTCTAAGCTATCTACTCGAACTACTCCCGCATCATGACCACTCTCAGCCTCTTTCATTGCTGCCAAAGTTTCTGCGTTTGGAACATCTTCCAAAGCAGCACTCCTTGAAACTGGGGAGTCTGAAACTATTTTAACGCCTCTCATAAGAGAGAGGACATTCTTTAATTGCTCCAACAAAGATGGACTATCTATCTGTAATGTTAACTGTGCCATAACTTCTATATTTAATTCGCAGCAAAGATAAGGGTTTTCTGTGAAACTACCAAATTTTGGGGGAGTTTTTTCAACTCTGACCAATTACTTGTAGAGATCTACGGTGATATCGAATGGTGAAGCGAAATCTTTCAGCATTGCATGCTTCGTAATAAGCAGCTAAGCACTATAACATTTTTCGACTCCCCTGTCCCCCTCTTGCGAAGAGGGGGTCCTTAACCCACTCCCAAGCCCTCGCCCTTTCCAAAAGGGCAAGGGATGTAACCGCCCTCCGGTGCTCAGAACCGCTACGCTATAAGGTTGGCGGGGCATCAAAGCCCTCGCCATATTGTGCGGGATGGGACCGCCTTCCTATTATCTTGCTAAAGGTGCTGGGTACTACCCCTATTTTAAAACAACATTAGCTTGCAATAAGTCACAAAGAGAGCGTAACGTTTTTAATGTATAAGGACGAATCGTCAAGTCATCACAGATTAACTTCTTATCCTTATCCAAGAAAAACATACCACAATGATCATTAAGACCTGCTTTAACAGGATATATTCTTAATCTATCATGTAAGTTTGCTAAATAACTTGGAGTAAAAAGAGCATAACCCACATAATGGCTTTCTGTCTTTTTAAAAACATACTTACCTTTTTTATTCAAATGCTTTTGGTCTATAAAAGACAGCCTGGACAATGAGACATAAGACTCTACTTCACCATTCGTAAAACGTCGAAGATTAAATGCCGCAAAATTCAACTGATGGGTATTTTCATCATAAAAGGCTGGAGAAGACAACAATCGAGCAATCTCCTCCAAATCTTTCAATACTGGTTTCTCAAATGTTATATCACATTCCATTAGGCTATGTTCTTTAAGACTTCCAAAAATTTAGGGAGTTCCGAAAGTGGGAGGATGCCCTCTTTCTCTATCTCTCCATAATTGACATCATACACTATCCTATCACTAAGAATAGATAAACAGGCGTCTCCTTTGGAGGTCTTCCATTGCATTAATATATAGCCATTGGTATTTGGGAATATTGCTAATCCTTGAAGTAACGATTCGCTACAACATGCAACAACCTTCTGAGAATAATCACATGCTTCTGATGATATGGAAGGGGAACCCGCATAATCCCAATTTGCCGGCAAATCTCGAAGTTCAAGAATTCGCTTCTCAAGTCGTTGTCTTAACGAAAGACTTGGTTTCTTATTCAAGTGTTGCTTCAATAATCGTAAAGCTTCTGCCATAGCATCAGTCACACTGATGTTATTCTGCTCTGCTATCGTTGCATAGCCTTGATATAATGTATTATCGAGTACCAATGTTGCCATAATCGTAATATTCTAATTCTTGGCTGCAAATATAAGGGTTTTCTGTGAAACTACCAAATTTTTGGAGGAGTTTTTGATCCTTGCTCTAATCTCCCACAGATTTGGCTTTACTTCCCACTGGTCAGTGGGTCCGGTGGACAAATCTCCCTTCGGCCGCCGATTTTCAATTCACGGATTTGCACAGATACTCTCGTTGCAGCAACGGTTCTCACTAAGCTTCGCAGCAATAGATATTTCTCTGCACGCGAATTACGCATTTTTTCGGAACACGAATTGCACGAATTACACGAATATGTTGCTTAGTCTCTAAAGATTCGAGAGATTCGGGAGATTCGTGTTCAAAAATCAACACTCAATATTATTTCTTAGTCGCTCACGGATCTCACGGATCTCACGGATTTCAAACAACTTCCATCCTCTCTTTGCCTTGTGATATGAACAGAAGACTTCAAGAAGTTGAGCATTTATAATATAGAAATGATACCAAGTAATAAGCTTAGCACTCCCAAAATAGCACCAAGCCATCCCAAGCGCACACTTAACTTCGAGATTTTATCTCCTGCAACAAGCATGTCATTAGCCATCTTGATATGAACTAATGTAGCATTAGCTCGTCTGCCCTGAAAGACATTTTCCACTCTCTCCTTTATCACCTTTATATTATTTATAGCATTGTCTGTATTAAATGCACATGCCTGTAGCGTATGGTTATCACCAAGAGCTTTGTGATAAGAAACATTGTTATGAGAATACAATAAAGCACGATAATAGACAACCTCCCCTAAGATATCTATACATCTTGCATCAAAACTTTCAAACTTTTCCTTGTACAAGACATCACGATAATCTGGTGAATCCAAGATACTCATAAGATAGGATGCATCAAATTCCAATTGTTCAGTAAAGTCTCGGAATCGTTTTTCATATTGGCGCAAATAAAATATTAAAGGCTTGTTGTCTGGAGAAGAAATCTGAGAGTCGCTTTCCTTCGTACATACATAAGCATCAAGAATGGAATCACAGTCATCCGTATGATTCTTATGTTCATGATAAAATCCCTTGACATAATGATATATGGGGTTTGTCAAAGCCTTAATCATCATTTATACTCCTAAAGCATAAAAGCATTGTCCATCTAGTCGTTCCAAGCGAGTTGGCTCACGATAGAATTTTTCCTGCTCCTTGCCAAGCTTGGTTATTTGCCAAGTAGAGTTTAATTGTTCCAACTTATCTTTTGTAATGCCTTTCTTGATAAAGCCCATACGACAGAATTGATTGAAGAATTTTTCTCCAATCTCGCCGATCAATTCTCTTTTGCCACCATGTTGTTTCTTTGCAATAAACAATATGGCTTCTTTTCTATCGTTAATCATAAGTCCTATCTCCTATTATTTTATATCTTTTCGACTGCAAATATACGACTTTCTTTCGAAAACGCCAAGCGATTTCTTGAATATTTTCTTAAGCTCCCACAGATCTCACAGATTAACACAGATTTCTTCGTTGCAAGCAACAGTCGTCACTATGCCTCACAGCAATAGATATTTCTCTGCACACGAATTACGCATTTTTTTTCGGAACACGAATTGCACGAATTACACGAATAAGGTATATCACCAATACAGCATCCCCACTATATTCCAAGTAGTTACACCTATCAGTTTTTTGAAAAATGTTATATTTGTTCCTCATTGCAGTATCGCTCTGCGCTTGTCGTCGCTCGAATGGGGGAGTTTATTCTTTCTAATGTCCCACAGATTTCGCTGAGTACACAGATTTTTAAGATTTATCAAACGATTCCAAATCTCTTCTTTTCCTTATTAGTAAGAGTTTCGGTTGTTTTAAGTACCTCAAAGATGCCTTGGAGATCTTGGGAGGTCAAAGTTCCAAAATACTCTCCTTCCATCAATTTCTTTAATGGGATAGAAAAGAGCATGCCACAATCAACAAAACTATCATACTTCAAGAATTCAGGATAATCTGTTTGATGAAGAAGATATTGGGCTGAAAGAAAAGAATCGGAATAAGCTGCCTTAGGACTCATTTTTGTATTAACCAATACAGAACCATAACATACTTTTTTCACTTTATCTACTCCGATAATTACTAACTTCTTTGGTTTCTGCTTTCTTCCATCCTTGAAGACCAAGCCTTCTTCTATTGAAATAACTGTTCGTACCAACGAACCTATTTCTAATTTATCTTCGGTAACCTTACGAAGATTATCAAGATAGGATTTCTGCAACTCCCTTAAATCCATGACAATGCTTTTTGAACTGATTGGCGGTCACGAATTACGCATAGCATGTCTTTGCTTGCTCCTGCCGCAGCTGCCATATCATACATGGTTATCTTGGAGTCCTCACCTGTCTTGTCAGCCTGACGTTTTGCACGTTTCCAAGCTCTGTCTTCATGGGACTTATCGGATAGGTCAAAGGATTCTACATCCTTGCACTTTTCAATCCATTTATTCAACATCTTCACATCAGCTACAGATAGTTCATCCATATCGCATTCCGTATTCTTGGAAGCAAGAACAAGTTGATGACCATCTTGAGAGCTAGCTATATTCAATGAATCTGCAAAATCCTTCAATTCTGGCGAAGAAAGGTCTGCCTTGCCTTCTATTCCACGCAACACCTTATAGGTTAAAGCTGGTACAGGACCATGCTTTCTTGCTACAAAGGTATCGTAAATGATTGGCAATCCATACTCTTTCAACTGATCTTGCTGCGCAAAATACATTACCTTAAAGAGATGAATATAATCAACTCCTTCTGGGAATGCTTTCAGTATATAAAGCACTACTGCCTTTATTTTCAAAATCTGATCTATTGTCTTCATTATTGTATCTCCTTTTTTAGGTGCAAAAATAAGGGTTTTCTGTGAAACTACCAAATTTTTGGGGTGTTTTTTCAACACCGCCCAATTACTTATAGAGATCTACGGTGATATCGAATGATGAAGCGAAATCTTTCAGCATTGCATGCTTCGTAATAAGCAGCTAAGCACTATAACATTTTTCGACTCCCCTGTCCCCCTCTTGCGAAGAGGGGGTCCTTAACCCACTCCCAAGCCCTCGCCCTTTCCAAAAGGGCAAGGGATGTAACCGCCCTCCGGTGCTCAGAACCGCTACGCTCTAAGGTTGGCGGGGCATCAAAGCCCTCGCCAGGTTGTGCGGGATGGGACCGCCAGGCTATTACTTGCTGATGAAGAACGCCTGGCTAATGTTCGGGTTTCAACATAAACATATTAACAGTATTGTTGAATTCTGACACGTAATCTACAAAATGCGGATTATCTTTTCTTAGAATCATTGCTGCGTAATTATCTACTCCTTCCAAGTCTTGGATATTAGCAACCATAATGACATATTGTTCTTTGTCATTAGCATAAGCAAACCAAGAATCAAACAGGCGATTTCGCATAGCTTGCTTTCTATCGCCCGTTTCACATATATAAAGGAGAGCAAACTCGTTTGTCTCAAAGAAATTGTCTATGATAGCAATTACGGTATCTCGCACCTTCATATCACGAGGTGAACGTTGCTTATTCACATTCGTGATATTAAACATGTATGCCTCGCCATGCTCCAGCAAGTCATCAAGATCAAAGCTAATAGCAATCTCAACGCTATAATCTGTTACGAAACGGTAAGTATTTGGATTTACCATCATAACATCATACGGTGAAGAGGCATTGATTGTTTTCAAAGAAAGCTGTTTCATGTCACCAAACATTTACAAACTTTGGCTCTTCTCCTGTACGAGCTAAATAATCCTGACGGAGCATCTGCTCTAACTCTGCCATACGCTTTCTTTTTCTTTCCTTTGATGCCATGAATCTTTTCATCGCAGCATCACGCTTCTCCCAAAATTCTTTATTCAATGTATCCATATTAACCTCCAAATTTTATTTTTTTTGTGCAAATATAAGGGTTTTCTTTGAAACTACCAAATTTTCGGAGGTGTTTCTACTTCATGTCCTGATCTCACGCTGATTTTATTCCCATAGCTATGTGTTGTAAGCATCACTTAATACAAGCTAAAGGAACCTTTGCTCTTCTTTTTGCGGGATGGGACCGCCAGGCTGTTATGGGGATCAGCTTGCAATTATATTGCTGAAAGTGGGTGCATGGAGAGGGTATCCTCCATTGATGCCATGAAACTTTCTATCTCGGTCTTCTTTCTTGATTATTCCTTATCTTTTTTTATCTCGTCAGCAGGTTTCTCCACCAATTTTTGCTCTGCCTGGCTGGCAGTGGGCGCAATGAGATTGTTTCCGCCATGAATATTGAAGATTGCATGGGGATCCTGATACTCCTTGATTTGATCGATGAGGCCATGATACTCCTTGGACATCATCTTGCGTAGCAGACATTGCACTCGGGAGACGTCGGCAAAGTGATTCTCATTCATGAACTCCTGTGCCTTCTGTATCATGTACAAATTTTTATCCTCCATACTAAATTAACCATCTAGAATCAATAAAAGCCAATTTTCTGCAGCAATTGACCATAATCCGCAAGTTTTGCGAGTTGAAAATTCTATAGTTGTACGACTGTAAAGCTTCAGTTGTACGACTATACATGCTATAGTTGTACAACTCTGGAGTTATAGTCGTACAACTATAGGGGTCATAGTCGTACGACTATAGATTTTCAAGAGATCAAGTATATTTTTCAATTTTTATACACTACTGATTATCAGCAACTTACCAAGCCTCAACATAATTTCAATTCTACAAAACGAATTTGGATTCATTGAAAATTCTGAAATTATGGAGTGCGTAAAAGTGCCTTTTGTCAGTATTTTTCCTTACGCTACTTCATTGGTGATCATTTCCACTTATACCAGGCTTCATTGATATACTTGCGGATATTACTGATGCCTGTAGTAACCTGAGGAGCCAAGGGTTGTAAGACTTCGATGAACTCCTGCTTCACCATAATATCTTGGTCAACCTTTACATCTGTATCATTCACCATATCCATCACCACCTGAGCCAATTCCTTGGCATTGGTGCATGCAGAGAGCTTGGCTACATATTCTGCTAATGCTTCCACATTATTAATATATAAGGAGAGACGGGTTGTTTCGGGTGAGAGAACAGGCTCTTGACTTGTGGTCTTCGCCTTCATCATCTCCTCTATGTACTTGTCGCCATAAAAGTTTTGCTCAGCCTTGATAGCATTGGGCAGAATCTGGTTGTTACCGCCAGAGATATTAAAGACGATATTTGCCTTGCTGGTATCTTCCATTGCTATGATTTTTATTAAAAGTGAGCGTATCGTGAATGAGCAGTAAACAGATGGTGAACGTCAGTGAAGGCATTTGTTTTCGCCTCCGAAATGTTGTATCTTCGCAACGTCAATCAGAACAAACGGGATTGCTAATCTCTTTGGACTGACGATGACTGAACTTTAGTATTAATCTTTTAAATGTTTCAATTATGAGTAAAAGCTACAAAGTTGCAAAGAAGACCATTAACATGGGTGAGAAGAAGGGTCAGACACTCTTTTCTGTTAGACCTTACAGTTACGGTACCTTGACCACCGAGGAGGTTGCTAAACAAATCGCAGTGGAGTCTACAGCTACTCCTGCAGACGTAAAGGCGGTACTCGACCGCTATGCTTACTACGTGAAGGAGAACCTGAAGAAGGGTTACGACATCGAGTTGCTTGGATTCGGCAAGCTCTTCATCCGCTTCATTACCGGCAAAGCCGTAGAAGATGAGAGTAAGGCGAACGCTAAACTCGTCAAGAGTCTCGTTCCTGCCTTCCGTCCTTCTTTCACCAAGTTGCAGAATGGTACTCGTCTCTACAACCTGATTCCTGATTCCATCGAACTCGTCAAGTACGGTGAAGAGAAAAAGGATAAGACTACCGGCGGTGAAACCACTGGCGGCGGTTCCGGCACCGAGGCTGGCGGAACTGGTTCCGACAATGGTGACGGATTGGAATAGTCTCCAACTCTGGCAGTGCCTTACCTCTCAGAAAGGGAGGCACTGCTAAACTCTGATCACTTACTGAACTTTCGCAAGTTTTGCCCACACGCCCTGAAAGGGCAAAAGCCCCTAGCCCAGGGCATCGCCCTGGGTAATTACGGACGCAAACCTGTCGCCCTGTAAGGGCAAAAGCTTTAAAACTCCAGGCAAAACATAAGGCTTTTGCCCTTACAGGGCGTCTTGCTGATTGCCATCATACCCAGGGCGATGCCCTGGGCTAGGAGCTTTTGGGCCTTCAGCCCGTACTTGAACCACATGCGAAAGTTCAGTAACTTATTGTTTCATTTAAATTTTATTGATTATGAAAATGTTTCGTTCTAACTCTGAATCAAATCCAAACAAGATTTCCTGGACTCAAATCGTGAATGCCATCGTACAGGCGCTGATTGCTGCTCTCACGGCACTGGGAGTAAGCTCGTGCGCCTTATAGGAATGTTGAGTGTTGAGTGTTAAATGTTGAATGTTGAATTATTCCTATGACGAAAGATACATTTCCTATGAACATTGGCGGGGGGAAGGTACGCTCTGAGCGCATGCTCCTCGCCAAAGTGGAGAACGGCAAGAACATGATGTCTGCCGACTCTGTGAGATTTCTGGTTCTGCATTGCTCGGCTACCCGATGCAATCAGGACTATAGTGTGGAACAGCTGCGCCGCGACCATAAGGCCCGTGGGTTTTATGACATCGGCTACCACTTCTACATCCGTAAGGATGGTACGATGACGCAGCACCGTAAGCTGCTGGAGGTGGGGGCTCATGCCAGACCTTATAACAGATGCTCTATCGGCATCTGCTATGAGGGAGGGCTCGATGAGCAAGGCAAGCCTTGCAACACCATGACCACTGAGCAGGAAACGAGACTCATTGATCTTTTCAGGAATCTGAAGATTCTCTTTCCGAAAGCGAAGATTGTGGGTCATCGGGACTTGCCTGGGACTACTCCAAAGGAGTGTCCGTGTCTGGATGCTGGAAGCTGGGCTGCCCGACACCGCCTTGATTAACTCTTATAACTCCTTTTGGCTGGCATTGGTAGCTAAAGGAGTTTATCATGATACGTCTTTCCAAAGTGCGTCGGATCTGTTGCTACAAAACCATTTTCAGCTACATATCCTTCACTTTTTGCCATGGCTTCGCCGTCGTCTCCTGCAACAGTGGACGTAACCTGTGAGTGTATATTTGTCTCTTTCATCATGCGAATCAAGTTCGTTTTTTGATGACGTTCATCTGAATCTCGATATAAGAGACACTGAAACTCCTTGCAAAAATACGAAAATTGTTGGAAACTAGCAAATTATGCGTGTTAAAAAATTAATATCATTCTACGTAAATCAACATTATTTTACTATTCTTTTCGTACATAATTTCCTAAGTCGTTGATTGAACGAAAGTTTTCGGTTTTTCTGTATCTCTCATGTAAAGATTCTGGAAAAATGGTTCATTTTGGTTCATTTTACAAAATTCCTCTTTTTATTCTTTTTTGCAGCTTATAGGGCAGCCAGTATTTTGGCGTTGGCATCATCTACCAGTCCCTCCTCACCACCAATTACCGCAAGCCGATAATTGATGGGAAAATCAGAGATGACAGATACACCTGATACAATTGCCTCTAAACGAACAAAGGGAAACAACCAGTCTTTGGTCGTTCCCCTTTGTTCGTTGTATTACACCTATCAGTTTTCGAAAAAAGTTATTTCATTATCGTTTTGCATAAGATAAGCTGCTCTCGGCAATTTGAAAGCAGCTTTCATACAAAGAATACATAAAAGCTAAGTTTTCCGCAGCCTCATGACTATTATATTGCTCAGAATCCTCCCAAATCCTTCTCTGTCTTATACTCCTCCATCCTATCCACGGGGAAACGAGCGTTATTCTCCTTGATGGCATCCATAATAAATTGGTCGCATTGCTCGTCCGTCCAATAACCTTTGTTGATAGCAATCTGCAAAATGTCCATCACACCGATATATTCAATGTCATTGGCATCACAATAAGGTGCCACATCACGAAAGTTGCTGCTGGCTATCGTTTCCTGTCCATAGCGAGCCATCGCCATACAGGCACACTCACCATCACCCAAAAGACCATTGTCATGCTTCAACTTAAAAAACTCCCTCTTGATATTCTGGTTCTGACTGGGAAACCTGATTACACAAGTCTTTGAATCCTTAATCCACTCATCCACTTTCTGCTTACGGTTGGCATCGCCGGGATGACGTGTTGCCTCACGATAAACATTCTCGACAACATACAGCTGATGAGGTGACAAGATACCGTTCAATTCCATGATGTGACCTGTGGCTATGAAATGCGCTATGACATCCGCATCAACCAATATGACCTTCGCTCTTGCCATCCAAAGCCTCCTTTCCGAAATCGATGCCCATATCATATAACAAACCAAAATACTTGGCTTGGGAAATCAATCCCTTGTCATAAAGTTGGCGAGCCTTTACATTATAATCTCCTATCAGTTCCTTGCTATGGGTCGGCATATATAAAGAGGTAGGATAACCATACTCCGCAGCACTCCTTATCACATCATGCTGAAATAAACCATAAACCGTCTCGGAAATCAAATCCATCTCCTTGAGTCGATAGAGAAGGCAGGAACGAGAACAACGAAAGTTCTGCTCTATCTTCAATACCGTTGCCATAGAAATAGCATCTCTCTTTCGCTTCTCTACTGGTATTAACGATAGCACGCCATCCCTTGGCAAAAGTAAGCAACGAGCAAAATAATCAGCAGATTGTTCCTCTATGCTCTTTTTGCCATCTTCGTTATCCGTCTCATAGGAGACACTAAAATCCTCTTGAAACAACAGGTGATAAAGTTCGTGACAAGCCGTGAAGCGTTGGCGACTATAATTGCTGCTTGTATTGACAAGCATGAATAGTCGCACATCATGCTCCTTACGAAGTATCTTGATAGCCATGCCCTCAAAACCCTCAGACAAAGGTTGAAAACTTGCTATGATATTCTTGTTGCGAAGCATTTGATGAACACTAACAGGCTCATTAAACTTGACTCCTTGCTCTTGGCGAAGAGAAAGGGACAAGAGTTCCAATTGTATTTTATCTGATTTTTTCAAGTTCATTGCTCATCATGATATAGTTCTTTACTATTTGCTGGAAGTGAGACACCTCTTCAAGATTAGCCACACCATCACGTCGGAAAGCGTATGCAAAGTTCACTTGCTCCATGTTACCTTCGAGTATGTCATACTCATCAATACCATAGAGACGAGCCAACTTCTCCAAGCCCTCCATAGAGACTTCAGTCTCCCCCGTCTCGTACTTCAGGTAGGCTGGTTGGCTGATGCCAAGGTACTTGCTTACCTCCTCTTGGGTGTACTTGAATTTTTCACGAAGCACACGCAATATAGATTTATTGTCGTTCATTGCCATAATTTACTGAATTGCATTCATATATTGTCACTTAGATGGTGCAAAGATAAAAAACTATATTGTTATCTGCAAACTTTTTAGTTATATTTCACAGATATTTTTGAAAAAAAGGCAAAGTTATAACTTAGCATCTTGGCACGGCGGCATTGTTTGTGTATTTTGAGAAAAGAATACGAGACTTAGTCTCCCATATGAATAGCAAATGTGAGGTGATGCTATTTCTTTGAATGTAGCTGGCTGCGCTATAGCCTCCGCCAGAGTTTTGGTATCGTCAGCGGAGCCTGTGCCCTAAAAGGCTGCCGATATTTGTTTACGCAACAGAGTTGCGATAGTTTGTCGGCTGGCGCATCATCAAGATTCTATCAATCTGCCGCTCTCACGCAAACGTTTCTTGAAACCCTGCTTCACCGTATCAGCCCATTCATGAACGTTTTCTTTCATCACCTGTTTTTGCTTTTCATCAAAATCGGAATAGGCTATCTGTTGCACGATAAAGGTTTGAGCCGTTTCCTTAGCTAAGTCCAGTGTATGTTCTGTCACTTTGCCATTGGTAAGCTTCTCGCCTAATTGGGCGTAGAAGTAGCCTTCAAAAAAGGCTATACAATATTCTTTTGCTATCATAACGCTAAATTGTATCAATTAATGCACTTAGAAAACAAGTTTATATAGGAAAACATACGATAAAACAAGTAATCCTTTCATGATTCATTTCTTTGCTTAAACTGAAGTTTATTTCTTAAAATCATTGATTCTCAGTTTCTCTTTCAAAGAACAAACAAGCAGTTGCCCATTCTTCTAACTAAGCTATAGCCATCCAAGCCTTGAATTACCACCTTACTTTCATCGGCTGCATGAACTACGCAGTTCTTGCATTCATACAATCGGATGCCCTTACCTACGCTGCGGCGATATAGCCATAGCCAGTTTCCGGACGGCTTGGCTTGTTACCGATAGTAACTATGGCGTTCTTATCGGAAGTATAGCTCAATGCCTTGCTGAGCACTCGCTGATACTCCGAGGTATTGATGACCAGGGCATCGGATGGTGTCACCACGATGTTGGCTACTCTACCATATACTTTTCTATGTAATGGTCCTAGATAGGAGAAATCTTATTGTTGAGTTTCTACACCTTCTTTGGGATTACATCTACTGCTGTTACATGATGGTGCTGAATTTTCTACCTCTCCGTCTCTCCTGCAAGGAGAGCTCCACTTTTCTCACCAAGCCTCTCTTTCCTCAGGAACGAGAGGATGTAACCGCCCTCCGGTGCTCGGAACCGCTACGCTCTAAGGTTGGCGGACCATCAAAGATCTTCGCCATGTCATGCGGGATGGGACCGCCTTATTAGTTGCTCACATAGAACAGTTTTTAAATTCTATTTTATTTAATATCTGCAGTTGTGTCAACTTATGATTAGTTAGCATTTGCAACTGCCATATCAAGTTATCATAAGATGCTTGATCATAATAGTAGAATACCAATTCGGTATACGTCCTATCATCAGAACATAGCTTTCTAAAAAACTTCTCAAAATACTGATGGTCTGTATCTCCTAAAGAGTATCCATAGAAGATAATACGCTCTGCAGAATTCAGCCAATCAGAAAATTCTTGTACCTTTAGATGTCGGCTATGTGCTTTATATAAGAAAACATGTTCTTTAGACAATTTTGCAGAATCCTCTACACCAAATACGATATCATCACTAGGAGCTAAAGAACCATGAATATGCAAAAGATTGCCTTTTGAATCTTTAAACTTATTCCATGTTAATCTTTCTATTATACTCGTATAATTAAAAGATATAATCTTACTACCAGCTGGTAATTGATCTATGACCCTCTTTGCAGGGTTCTCAGGACTTGGGCCAAATGCTCTTTTGGTTTCTTCTTGAAGATAAAATTTTAGCGACGTCTTTAATTCTTCATATTCTTCCCTAAAAGATTCCGCCCCCAATTCAATTTTACCTGTTTTTGGCGTTAATTCAAACCTAGAAAGTAGTTGACTATACTTAGAAAGTTCATTTTCGATATCTATCCATCCCATATTCTCTTCATATTGATTATGAAGATAGGAGCATAGATAGGAAGTTTCCTCATTTGGAAAGTATGAACTCTTCATAAAGTCTCCATAAGATGTTTTAAACCCCATAGATAAATCAAAGCCATTACCTACTATCAATAATGTTTCTTCTCCATGGGTTGATGAATTGATTGTTACCATCTAGAAAAAACGCTTTAATGGTCATTACAAAACCTGTACATGAATCTGCCTTTATTTAGCTAAGCAGTATTTGCAAAAAATATCTGCACGTTTTATTCTTGCACCTCTACTATTAGTACCTGTGTACATAACAGAATAATACTTACCAAAATCGTTTTCTTCGTTTCCCTTATTGGCTAAAACTTCATCCTCAAAAGAATGGATTTTAGCAACAATATCATCCGGTATTTGACTAACTTTTGATAATTCTACGAACATTGTAAAAAAGTTAGACTTGCGATACCACATGCTATCTGTGTCCAAATTAAATGTCTTTATAACATGAAACAAATTAAGAATTTTATCCTTCATTGTTTCTGCATTTTTATAGGAATCATCATATTTTATGATATATTCTCCAGTCATCGTATTACCAGCGAAATAGCCACCTTCTTCTAAGGTAGCCATAATCATTAGTATATAATTCAAATCACCCATTCGATTTAGTTCATTATCACTAAATAAAGGGAAAGAACCGTTATCTAAATGATTCAAAATATCTTTTGCGGTACTAATAAACTCACCCTCATAAATGGCATTATTGATTTCTATGTCATTTAGCCTGTACTGAGTGAGATTAATTCTTCGAAAGACCTCTTTAATCGTATCAGAAGAGGCATCTTTCAAATCACGAACAACAACATCATAATTAAGGAAAGCAGCCTTTTGTTGATTATCCAAAGCAGAATAATGTAGGATCTTCTTACAAGGAAGTTCACCATTAATATAGCTTATTATTGTTGACAGGCGTTGCTGCCCATCTACGACAACTTGCTGTGCTTGAAAAGTCTCCAAATCAATTCCCGACTGAGCTATATAAATCTCTGGAAAAGGAAAACCTTTTAATATAGTATCAATAAAAGACTCCTTGTGTCTTATCGACCAAACTAACTTTCTCTGAAAGTCAGGTTGTAATATCAAATCTCCACGTTTAATCATTCCAATAAGATCTGATATTTTCTTTGTGCTTGGAGAAGATGGTATTTGTGCCATAACTATATCTATTTAAATTTCTTTATTGAGTTTGTATAATAGTATTCCATATAGTCAAAGTTCTTAAACAACCCTGCAGAAACTTTATAGTTACCTGCAAGATTATTATTATAAGATATTGACTTAAAATAGGAGAACCATTCATCTTTTGATAACTTACCTGTAATTTTGGCAGGAAGTATATCTGGTCTCATCCAACCTTTTATCATATATGACAAGAAACGATTATATTCCTTTTTTTCATGAGAAGTTAAAGTTTCCAAACCAGATTCCAACCGATATTGAAAATTTCTAATTTCTAAATAAAAACTTTCAAACAAGCTTTGATTTATGATAGCGACATCTATATCAGACTCGTCAGAGAAAACAGAATTCTTATGATAACTATATCCCAATTTTCCTGAGCCTAATATCAAAACTTCCTGAAAGCCAACATGCCAATGCGTTGCTATCTGTTCGCGAAAATCATAATAGAGGTTTGGATTATCTTTAAAAACATAAGGAATTCCATGTATTATGTATTTTCTCACGATTCGCAAATATTCATCATTAGAATTAGCTTGCTCTATCTTATCCAATAATTCTTGTTTCGTTATCATAATAACCAATTTAGGGATTCGACTCTAATCCTTCGCCAATATCTGAATAAAAGCTATATTGCATACACACTATACAACTAGTAGTTATACACCTATCAGCATTATAATCATATAAATGCCATCAAAGTTCCTTTCCCACCAAGAATTGACCTAAGGCGGACATCATACGGAGTTGCTTGGCTGATGGGGCTTTGATGCCTTTGTTTGCCATATCCAAATAGAAGTTGAGACTAGTGGATAAGGCTTGGGGTAACTTTGCTGGCAACAGCATGTGCCATTCCTGGTTCTCCTTATCCTCGTAGGTTGCTACCAAGAATAGTTTCTGAAGCTTGTACTGGGTCTTGCGCATCTTGCTTACTACATAGGTGTTGGCAGCGCCTTTTATAAACTCATCTACTATCTGGAGTTCCTGCTTGTTCAAAAGGCTCAAGATCTCTATTGGATTATCCAACATCTCCAGAGCTATCCGCCTAGCTGTCTCATCTTTTTTCAAGTTGGGACTTACGTATAAGTCGAGTTTGTCACATGCTTTCAGCATATTGACTACTTACCGTCTGCGGCAGTATGTAAGGAATCCTTACATACTGATTTTTCGTCTAACTCTTTCTCCTTAAAGATGTTACGAATATGCATAGTTATATTGTTACGAGTTGTACGAAACAACTCCGTCATCTGTGCTTGAGTAAGCCAAGCCGTATCTTGATCCAGTTTCACCTCCAACCTAATGCTTTCATCTGGTTGATAAAGTACTATCTGTGAATCATCAGCCATAGGCTGTATATTATTGTCGTTTGCCATAATCATACATTTTAGCGATAAAAGTACGATTTTTTCGAATCCCTCCGTCTCCCTTTAGCCAAAGGGAGCTCCACATCCTAACCAAGCCTTCCTCGTCAGGAGGAAGGATGTAACCGCCCTACTCGGTGCTCGGAACCGCTACGCTCTAAGGTTGGCGGGGCATCAAAGCCCTCGCCATGGTTGTGCGGGATGGGACAGCTGGGCTATAACTTACTATAACATTTTACTCAGATAACTCATAGTTTTTTTATGCAACAAGAGCATTCTACAACTTAACCTTCTTCAACGACTTCGAGTAAATTTCTACTTATCGTAAGCGTTGCACCACTGATATACTTGATTTCGCTGCCGATGACGGCTTTCTTGCCATTATAGCTCTGTACGTATGCTTCCACACCTTTCATGCTGCCTGCTACCACTCGCACTTTGATTCCTTTCTTCAAAGGAACAGGGGCAGCAGTGACAGGCTCTTCATCATTCTCTACAAAATATCGATAGTTGGCAACAACCTGGTCGGGAATTTGATATATTTTCCTTTGACCTGGCATCGTCAGCATCTTATACACATCCGAACGGAAGCGGATATTGTCAAGTTGTCTCGGAGAAACATTGCAAAAGATAAAGGTGGAAAGAAATAGCTTTTCTTTCACTTTTCGCTTATTGGAACGTTTGTCTATATAAACTACTTTTACCTTGGGAATCCAGTAATCAAACCAAACATGATTGTGATTAAGATTGATTCGTATAGAATCAGCTATTCTCGTTTCACAATTCACTCTCACTACAGCCACATACCATCCTGCATCAGCAGGTTTTTCAAGCCCTTCATTAGGCTTTTCCTGAACCGTTTTCTTAGCGTTTTGTTCACTTTTTGCCACGGCTTCGCCGTCGTCCCCTGCAATAGTGGACGTAACCTGTGAGTGTATATTTGTCTCTTTCATCATGCGAATCAAGCTCGTTTTTTGATGTCGTTCATCTGAATCTCTACATAAGAGACACAGAAACTCTTTGCAAATATAAGATAATTGTTGGAAACTAGCAAATTATGCGTGTTAAAAAAAATAATAAAAATGATAGGGACACCTTCGTCTCTACCAAAGAAACAAAGATGCCCCTATATATAGTAAGGTATCAGATAATGTGGGTATAAAAGGATTATTAAAAAATAAGTATTGATATTTAAAAACCAGAATATACTATCTTACTGAAATCTTCTGACCCTTAGCCTGAGCACAGGACTGGGTAGATGCCTTCACGATGTAAATGCCGGATGGAACACGGAGAATCATTCTCTGCTTATCAGGCAACTGATAACTGTGAACCATCTTGCCATCCAATGTAAATACCTGAACCCCGTCGAGTTTCTCACTACCCAAGGCAGAAACAACGATCATGCCTGCAGCTGGTGAGTAAACCTTCACCGGTGCGCTCTGCTCTTCAGCCTCCATGCGGTCGATGCCGGTTGAGGTACGGGTCTGGGTGAGGAAGTATCTTCCGTGGTCACCCGCCTTCACCTTCACGGCCTCGCCTTCATGAACTTCTGTAAAGCTTGCCGATGCAGCATCATAGAGATAAACCGGAGCATCGAGCTTGTTCACACCCTTCAGGGTGAGTGAAACCTCTTCTGCCTGCTGGCTCACGATACCGAGTGGAATCCAGGACAACTCAGGAACAGCATTCACAGCCACTGCCTCGTTGCCGGCAACGGTATAAACCTGCGGAACATCCTTCAGGTTCTGATCATACAAGAGATCCACATCCTCCTGGTCATCATAGTCGGCAGAAGCCTCCGGACGCAAAGCGATGCGTGCCTTTGAGGTCTGGCCGTTGGAATTCTCTGTCGTTGCTTCAATGCTCTTGACATAGTCTGATGCCATCAACAGGCCAGGAGTGATAGTGCGGTCAACATACATCGCAGAAGTGAACCTTACATTTTCTACCTTTTCGCCTTCTTTCTTCTTGACAAAGAACGACTGGGTAGGCTGGATAGCGTAGTTCTGCTTATCCAATTCTGCATTGGAAATCGCCTTCACCTCGCCATTCTCAACCATCCATATTGCCTTTTGCAAACCAGTATTAGCCTCGAAGAACTTAGCCATAGAGATAGAGCAGGTATATGGATTAGCCACGAGATAGAATCCACTGGCGTTATCTGTTGCCAAGGCCTGGGTCTTCTCTGCGAATGTCTTCTCTTCATTACTGTAAGCTACGAGAAACTTGCCATGGCCATTGTTCTTACCAACAGTTACTGATTTACCACCAGAAGTCGTTGATCCATCATAATCGAAGTACTGATATTTGGTATCAGCCTTTGGCAAACGGAGGAGCGCTTTCTTAGTCTTATCCTTCGGCAGGAGGGCATTACCCGCCTTGATAGAGAAACCACCGAAGGTTCCATCTGCAGCATCGGCATAGCTCTCGTCCACCCTATTATATACATGGCTCCAGTAGCCGAGATTCATATCAACATTTTCTGGAGCAGCTACACTTGGGTAATGAGATGCAGGATAATCACTCTTAGGTGTGATTTCCTTCACATCACTCTTCATCCAAGCTCTCTGATAAACCGGATACTTGCTCCGGCTATATACATTCGTATCAAACGTGATATCCTCAAACGCCTTGGTTTCCTGTCGTCCATCCTTTGCTGGCACATACATATCACCGGCGTAGATATACTGCAGAGGCGAAGCCATGGTGTACCACTTGTTAGGCTCCAGCTCTTTCTCTACCCAAGCCTTGTCATATACCAGATAGCACTGGTCGCGAAGCTCACCCTGAGGCTTGAAGTAAATCTGATGACAGGTATTGCCATAGAACTTCTCGCACTTCAGATTACCTGCTTCCAATCCCTTATTGGCATCTGCCTCATTCCAGAACGCCATGATGTCATACTGGATATACTTCGTGGCTTCATTACCCTTGCCATTGGTCAGTTTGGTAGCAATCTGATTGGTGCTACGGTAAACCACATTACCGAGGTCAGGGAATGGCAAACCATTCAGATTGGCAATAGTGACCTTGGTAAACTTCATTGGCACATAGCTGTTCTGCGTAGGAATATCTATCTTCGATGCAGATGCTGCCGCAGAAATTGTACTGCTGCCATAAGTCTGATAATCGGTATAATCCTTATCATACAATTCTGTAGAAGAAGAGCGATGCCAGTTGGCATCATTGTTCCAGTTGGCGTTCATACCGCCATCGGCAGTAGGAGTCCAGGTAATGAACTCCGGTACAATCTTCACCTTGAGATAAGACTCGCCAGGGCAGTTGGTAGTTCCAGCTGTAGCTGCTCTCTTCTCGTAAGCGAATCGGAGTACATAGTAATATCCCTCGTGGAAATTAGCAACTGCATCATTTTCAAACTTGAGGTTGAGAGTAGTCTGAGTCTTTTTATTAAAAGCAGGCAGCTCTTCTTTCTCCAATGTTGCAACCGTTTGATTCAACTTCTTTTCCCATAAAGGATCATTAGTAGATGCAACAATTACGCTCTTCGAATTAACAGCAGGGGCTTTACTATCATCAATGAAAGTAAGTGGCTCAGTAATAGCTGTTCCATCTCTCATCGTAGCACCATGAAGAGGTACCTTCAAATATCCCTTAGAAGCCTTCAACTTCTCCAGCTGTGGCAAACCGATACGAAGCGATGCCTCATAACTGCCATCATTGAATGGATAATCCACATCATTGAAACCGAAGTTAAGCTGTGGTCCATCCTTCATTACACGCAAATCTACCGGTATAGCACCTGTACACAACAGATAGGTCTTACCATTGATTTCGTATGGAATATAACCATCTGAATTCTGAGTTCCTTTTGGCAACATAAAGATTTTATGTGTTTCACCCAAAGGAAGCTTTTCCTTGCTGATAGTGATTTCGTTGCTGGCTGCTTCGTTCAACTTATTATCTTTATGTATATCATTAAGATACCAGTAGAACTTAACATTATCCAATGTTATCTTACCACCATTATTAGGGTCAGTTGTTGTCAATTGTCCCTTGATTTTAACCTCATAGTTGTCAGCTTGATCGCAAGGAATCTTATAATCCGTTACGATATTGCCCTTGGTATCAGTAATGATTGGATGCTGGCTAACCATTTCAAACCAGTTACTGTACAACGAGCAGACTTCAGCAGGTGTGCCCCAATTAGCATTTCCCTTGGCAGGATCCTCTGTAGATACAGATACATAATACTTCTTACCCGTAGTCAAAGGAAAGTCCTTATTGCTGATAACAATATAGGTTTCACCTTCACTATCTTGCTCAATCATATTAGTACCATCGATCTCAAAGTTTTTACATTTTTCCTCTGAATCGTATACATCAACAGTACCATATTCTGTACCAGAAACTGTACTTGTATTACCGGTCGTTCTATCCTTCAAGGTATAAGAATAATCCGTATTTACAGGATTACCATCTTCACCCACAAATCTGAAATAGATCTTTGTATTTTTATGTCCCAAAATTGCATTCAAAGTCTCGTGGATAGCACGTATCTTCAGTTTGATGGTTCCAGTTGTAGCACCGTTACATACCGGCTTTTCCTGAATCACCTGAACCTTAGCCGGCGCAAGATACATACGGATATCATCTACGGCATAGTCGGCACCATCAGTATTGCTACAGTAATTATCAATCTCCAGTCGGAAATCTGAATACTGCTCTACATTTGACTCTTTTTGCAAAGTAATCTTACCATATACCTGGTACCAAGTTGCCGGTTTCAATTTTTCTACATTAGTTTTAAAATCACCAGACGCAAAACTATGTATCAGGTGTTTTTCAACAATATCATCATTGACATTTCTTTTAACACCAAATAGTTTAAACATAATCTGTGGCTTAGTATCCGCTTTAGTCATGTCAGCAACACCCGCTGTGAAGATAAGTTGCTGTCCTGTACAGAGATCTGCCGTGAAATCTGCAGCGGCGATTTTTCTACTTTCGTCTGATGCATCCACATAGAGGAAGTGGCCATACTGAGAACCATTGGTTATCTCATAAGTCTTATCATATAATTGTCCACTTTGCCACCAAAGATATCCATCTTTAAGTGTCTCACCATTACCGGAAATACCATTAACATTGGCAGATTTATACAAGCAATAATCTCCATGAAGTGGAGAATGACCGATTTCCCCCAGGTTAACCCACCAAGAAGCATCGCAGTCAATCAAATCACGATATACGAAACTATAAGCACGGCGATCCCATTTAGATGGTAATCGGTCCTGGTTGTCATCCGGACTTGTAGGAGCAGACACAGTCTGTTCTACATCATCATCATCAAATGTAATTGGCTTGGTAGCCATTTTATAATGCTCGTCAAGATAACTAATCAGTCTGTTATTCAATCCATTTTTAACGATCTCCTCTTTAGTCATCGGATGATTATTCATGAATCGAACATCGAAATTGGCAATAGGACAACGGTTTCCGTCATCATCCATTGCATATGCAACTATGAATACAGGATCTCCATAGGTAAATGTAAAACTCTTGCCAGTTCCTGTCAAAGATACAGGCGTCCACTCTTTATTAAGATCTCCCATCTTCAAATCAAAGAAGCGTTGGGTTTCAACAGGTGTAAGCTGAAGACAATAGGTCTTAGTCTTATCATACGCCCACCATTCAATCTTAGTTGCCTTGCATAATTTATTTTTATCGAAGTCGGATTCTACGAGTTTGTCCTTTTCAGCTGCATAATATACTCGTTTAGTGAAACCATAAAAAGCTCCATCTTGCTTATATACACCATTTGCTAATGGATGGAAATAATATTTCGTAGCATCTGACAATTCCAGTCGAAGAGTAACAATAGAAGAACTTTTATCCTTCATACCAACTGTTATATACTTACCATCCTCATAAGTTCTATAACCTGCTCTTTCAAGATTTTTGCCAATAGCTGTATTCATAATGTCGTCTGCTAACTTCTTGGCAGAACGGATATGGAAAATGTATCTGATAGAGAGCGTTGGCTCATGTACAAGATAAGTTTTTGTTGCATCCAAACCATCAATATAACGGCTCACATCACAGGCGATGTCTTCACCAGCCCACCCTTCAGATGAAGCTTCTGCTGGTGCAGTATATGTAACACCGATATTATCGCTACATGGTTTATCTGCCTTTTGAAGTTTGTAAGCAAACAAACCATAGTTCTTTCCTCCTGATATTATAGAATTCAGAAGAGTCGGTTTTGTTCCAGAGTTTTGACGTAAATTATTACTAGCTAAATCTGTCTTTAAATCATACCATCTGAAATAGCCTTGTGGTTCAAGATCTTTTCCGCTATTTTCATACTCATCGAATGGCAGCACTAACTCTACTTGCTCATTAGCATCTTTCACATAGACATAGTACTCCCATTCAGCAGTCTGCTGCCTACCCTTTTCGTCAAATGCAGTATTAGCATGGCCTACATAATGATTGAAAGGCATGCTATACTTATTATCCAAAAGCTGAACATTAAACTTTGCATTCAAAGTTGGCTCCTTCTCAACAACACCATATTTAGTAGTCAATTCAGAGACATTTTTGGAAATAACAAAAGATAATTTTATGTTATCCCAAGACTCACTACTAGGCAACTCTAAGGTAACATCCAAGTCTTTTGCTTGGATTGAGGAACCTGTATTATTAAAGTAAATATAGTCAAAATCCTTACGCTTCTGTATTTTTCCTGAAGAGACAGTAAGATTATCTACTTTGGTGTCATCTGTATGCTTTATAGTCCAACGTATATAGAAGTCCTTAATATCTTCTTTAGACGAAACACCCAAGATAGATTTAATCTCATCATATATAGAAGCACCACTGAAGATACATTTGTTTCCTTCTTTTAAAGCATAAGCAGATTTTACCGAAGTAGGATCAGTTGCCTTGGTGAAAGTTACAGCATCAATATTACTCTGAGAATAAAGCTGATAAGTATATGTAACATCTGCCGTTGTCTTATCTGTTTCAAAATTATTCGTATTAGAAGCCTTTACTACAAACTTATAACCAGAGAGATCTACATTAGTAGTATTTATCTTAAACCTAAACAAATCATTTAATCCCCAATTATTCTTCTCTTTATAAAAAAGATAATAAGTCTCAGCTTTCTTGAAACCATCACCATTAAAAGAAGAATATGCATCATTAGATTCCTGATTCCACAAACCGAGTTTAATATTACCTAGATCTACAATAGCATCAGACTTGTCAAGAAAATAAAACTCAATATAATTATATTTTGCCATATTATCACTACCAACAAAGATACTTTGCATATCAATAGATACGCGGTTCACATCGGTTAAAAAAACATTATTCGTATAATTATCACTAGCCCATATAGCATTTGGCAGCAATGCAAGCATTGCTACCAACATATATCTCATTACACTATTAAAAATCTTAGACTTAAACATAAGCTTCAATGTTTTTTAATATAAGTATTATTGTTTGGTTCTGAAATAGTAACTCTGTCTCGTATATTTACGAGCAGCATAGCTTCTCAAATCCTTGGTGAAAAGTATCTTATATATAAGTTCTTTTCCTGAGGCACCTGGCACAGGGACGGTGACCTTGTAGAGGGCGCTCTGCTTGTCGGCTTTGTCATCATTGAAGGTTCCTTCGAAATAGCCAGTGGTTGTATTCCATGATGGAAGGGTTTTAAACACCAACTTGGCATTCGTTTCGGCAGCAGCGGCATCTGCCATACCTTCGGGGATTAACTCCCATTTTACATTGTCATAATCGATGGTTCCAGTCACATCTGTGTCATCACCTTTTACTACCTTTGGCTGGATATGGAATTCCTCTTCCGGGTAATTACAGGTGTAGGAAAGAGTGGTTCCGTAATCTGTTATGGATGGATAGAGACCGATGGCAGTGAAGGACTGAACATCAAACTTCAACTTGTAATCATCTAATGAGATTGGTAGAATGTGATGGTCGTTGCGAGCTATCGTTGTCCAATCCTGGAACAGAGCGTAACGCTTGACTCCTGCTGAAGTATTCAGGTTGATGATGAAATACTTGGAAGTATTGCCCGCTGCGCTTTCATTCACATAGAATGAAATTTCATTCTCTTCAGTATAAGCTGATGTATTCTTAGCAATCATCTTTGGTGAAGACAGCTTATAAGTATAATTCTCCGTTGCAGCCTGCCCTACCAGATTTGGAGTACATGTAACTTGAGCATTATCTGCACCAGATGACGCATCAGAATGCTTTGGCAGCAACATGATGTTATCAGCATCTGCATTATCTTTGCTATTCTTAGTAATATCGCTGATGGTAATATCTTTGATTTCCAAAGGAGTAGCACTTGGATTCTTAAACCGAAGTGTAACCTTCGCCAGCATTCTTACTACCCAAAGATTATTCTTATCAGTTGTTCCATCTTGGTTTACAGTAAGCGTCTGCTCATTACTCATAGGAATACCAGAAATAGTAGCATCGAAGCCATTGCCATTCATCTTATATTTCATGTTCTTAAAATCAACAGCAGAGCCGTTGGTCAACGTACCCAACTGCGTTTTATCAATATTGGCAAAAGAATAGACCTGATAGGTGCCTGGGGCTACATTCTCCAGAGTAACCTCGTCTTCCTCAGCATGCTGAGCATCAACCTGAGTTTTCTCTATGGTCTGCACTACCTTATCACCTTGAGTAAGAACAACAAACCAGCTCTTCATATTCTCTGCATCGGAACCAGACTCCCAGTCTGGAGTAAGAGCACGGCTATGAGGTGCAGCCTGACCTATAGAGCCAGACGCAGAAGTAGAGAGTTTGAGATGAATGGTAAAGCCATTCTTGCTTCCTCCATCAGGATTATCAGACATAGAACTGTCGTCTGGCGAGCAAGCCGTAAAGGTGGCAAGCATCGTCAGTACCAACAGCGCCATTATCGTTTTTATCTTATTCATATCTATTACTCATTATTATCCGTCTTATTACATGGAAGTCTCTGCATGGGTATACTTTGCCCACTTCTTGACAGCAATCGTGAGAACCATACCCTTCTTCTCACCCACTACTCCTTCTATCTTGATACGATAGATATTATTGCGGACAATGCCATAATACATAGGAGCAGTTTTAGGACCTGTACCTGTTGGATCACTATGGCGAATGGTGTAGGTATAGTATTTATCTGTACCGGATGTACCCGCCTTAGGCTGCTTTTTGGTTGAATCCCAATCAGAAAGCTCATAATACTTGCCTTTAAACACCAGTCCTGTTGCATACTCTTCTGAATTATCAAAAGTAGTATTCTCCATCGCATAATCAAGAACGAAGAAAGAAGAGCTTGTTGAACCTAAAACTTTCTTGACAGGAAGGTATCCTGTAGCAGATGGCCAACCTGCATCATTTAACTTACGAACATTATATGTAAGACCACTTGGAGTAGAACCTGTATTCTTACCAGAAGTCCATGGATCTATCACATAGTTTGTAGCTTTCTTGTCGGTTTCCGAAACAGTTTTCTCATCACCCAAATAAGTCAGAGCAGTTCCCGTTTTATCTCCCACACGCTTAATGCAAAACTCACCGGAAGTAAGCTTGTTGTAAGGGAGAATAGACTCCAAAACAAAGCCACCCACTAAATTGTTTGAAACATCCTTCACATCAAAAGCATAAGTTCCGGTACCAGGATTTGTAGGAGAATCAACATACTTACCATCACCTGGATCAATATCAATACGGGCAGCTAGACGCTCTATATCAACATTTACTGTAAGCGGATTAGCCTCGGTTCCATCACCAGTAGCATTACCACCAGCAGAAGTCAACTCGGTAGTAGCATCCTTCTCTGAAGTCATGATAAAGTTATTCGAAGCAGCATCAAGTGCCTGAAGATGAGCATCTCTAAGTTCACTCAATTTCTTGTTCAAGTAGGTTAGAGTGACGTCACCGGCATTCGCTACCACCAAAACATGATATGCCTTGGAAACGACGATTGGCAAACATTGCTTTTTCTCGAACGTATATACCTTATCATATCTTGTATTACCAGGCTTCTCTGTTGGTTTCTCAAAGTAGAAAGCCTGCTCTATCTTTGCATCGCCATCGCTTATGCCTGTAGTGCTAGAGTAAAGAAATACACAGACATTGTTCACCTTATATTCGTTTTCAAAAGCCGTTTCTCTACCATCACCGTCTTCCCCTCCTTGAGGACCTGCTGCACGAGACGTGGCTTTGGTATCACCAGCCACAGCTACCTGCACAGTAAAGTAAGCCTCTCCCTTGAAGGCGTCGGGCTTGCCGTCATCATCATCGGTGCTGCCAGCGCAGGATGCGAAAGCACCGATGACAAGAACTGAAAGCAGAAGCAGATATATTGATTTCAACTTCTTCATAATCCTCTTAGTTGTTAAGTACTTCAAACTGTATTCTCTGACTCCAGCTAAGCGCATTCACGCTGATAGTAATGTAAGCGTATTTCAACTTACCATCTTGAAGGAAGAACTGTAACTTATAGTCATAAGCTCTATCCAAGAACTCTTGTGGAGTATACATATATTCCTCACTGGTGCGAACTCGGCTCAAGAGGTCAGGCAAATCTACATCTACCACGGTCTTGCCTGTTTCCTTGTTGGCGATGATCAATTTTCCATCGTCCTTCGCCTTATCGTGATAAATCAGACGGGAGGTCATAAAGTCGGCATGAGCTATCTTGCCTACTCCTTCCAATTCATTACCATTGACATCACCTGCAGTAGAGCCTTCACGGTCTTCTGTATTCCAAACAGCATGTGGAGTATAGATTACCTGATTAGTCTCATCAAGTGAATTGTCACAGAGGATGTGGGAATTATGGTCTTGGATGATAAAACTATAGTCGTTTACATCCATTGTGGTTGGGTCGTTGAGTTCACGCAAGGTAACATTAATCTTCTTGGTATCACGTACCAGCGAAACGGTGGTATAGTTAGGACGGGTAGCGGAATACTCTACGAGCGCATCAGACTTACCATGCCACAGGGTATCGAGTGGCAAGTTGTGGTTATCTATGATATAATAACCATTGCGCTGAATCTTATCAAGGTTTACTTCCAATTTATCCATCTTATCGCCCACAGCAGGTTCTGTACGAACGAACTTTGCACGCTGGGTATTCAACTGATCAGCATAAGCATTCTGTCCAGCCAAAGCTATGAACTGATACTTGCCTGGTTGAAGATCGGTAATATGCATTTTATAGTCTATATTTTTCAAAGGCAGCGCAGATAAAGAGTTTGCCTCTTCGAATTTCTTCACAAAATTTCCATTTTCATCATAGACATAAAGGGTTACCGCCCCAACATGATCATTGAACATGTCAGCACGCTGCAAGTTATAGTCATACTTAAACTTGACATAAATCCCTGTAGGACAATCGTCGGTGTCGGTATGCCACATATCACAGGAGGCAACCGTCAAGAGTGTAGCAATCGCCAGCACTCCCCTTTTCACCAAGCTAAAAATCTGCGCTTTCATATATTTCTTCGTTTTATATATATTGAATCTAATTATTATCACATGAAGTGTCGGACAGAATCCGAATATCACCATCTCTTTGCATCTGGCGATGCGATGCCTTGCTGTTCAACAAGTTTGTTTATCAGATTATTTCTGATGTAGTTGTTTGTTTTATTATATATGCCCCCACCTGAAAAAGGTGGGTGGGGGCATGATTATTTTACTGAAGGATTGTATTCTGCTTACGAACAGCCCAAGAGAGAGCATTAATCTTGCAAGAGATATAACGCTTCAAGTTATCATCAGGAGTATCGTCATTGTTTACATTAAGTTCACCTGGTGTTGAAGCACCAATTGCTGCTACGCCAGTAACATCAAGTTTATACCAGTTGTTACGGAGAACACCATAACGACCCAACCAATTCTGCTCACTCTTTGGATCAGGATAAGATACGGTTGTCTTGTTTGAAGGATTCCAAGGAGTCAACTCGTCACCAAAGTGCTTAATCAAAATGGTATAGTATGCATAACCATCCTTGAACTCATTAACCTTAATAGTTGGCTTGAATGTTGTTAAGTCGGCATCACTAACAACCTGATCTGTTGTACCATCAGTTAAAGTCATCTTTGTGATAGTCACTTTTCCTGCTGCATCGGCAAATTCAACATCCTTCACAGTAATTGTTGCTGTTACAGTAGGATAATAATGTGTCTTTACATATGCAGAACCCATTTCTGCCAAGAATCTCTTACCAATTTCAGTCTTGACGTCATCTTTAGAATATACTACACCCTTATTGTCGTCAATAGTGAAGAAAGTACCTGCAGTGTAACCATCAGGGGTAATCTTCATCTTTACAATTGCACAAGTTGTCTCCTTTACATTCTGGTTAGCTACATTAAATGTATTCTCATAGCAATAAGTGCTTGCGCCACCTGCCAATGTTGGTTCGGCATTTCCATCAGTGAAAGAAGGAGCTACATCATAGTTAGCATCTTTGCCCCAATAGGTTCTGTAACCCTTACCAGCAGCAATTGCAGAAATACCTGCAAAACGGTAAGAATTATTGTCATAGTCTACATGGGATGCAGTTGTAAAATCTGTAGCATCAGACTTATAACCATTCCAAGTATTATCATACTGGCGAGTCAAATAAGAAGAGGTATTTACGTTAGCCAATCTCCAACCCTCCAAAGAATAATCAAAAGTTTTTGCTGCACCGCTACCTACACTAACTGTATTTTTAGAAGTACCTGTAGCATTTTCCAAAATTACCTTAGCAGCCAAACGCTCAACATAAATATTAGCAGCAGGATGAGAAGTTGCCTCTGACTCTGTTTTATAAATTTTATCTGTAACATCTGTCAATGTTGTAGCTTTCTCTTTACTAATATCAGCAGAACCTGGCTTGCTAATGATAACAGCATTTGACATCATCAGATTATCATTTGTCAAAGATGTATTTATATCCTTCTTTGACAAGTCCTCAAAGGTACCAGTAAAGTCAGTTCCATTTACCTGTAAAGTATTAGTAGAAGTTACTTTTAATGCATCATTATGGTTCAATACAACAAAAGCATATATTTTATCTGTAGACGATGCAGAAATCACGTTGATTTTCTGAACCTTTGATAAAGTAGTAGAGATTTGATCACTAGGCGTAAGATCCTTCTTCCAGCCACTTAAATTATAAGCAGCCTTAATTGTTGCTGTTGCTTCATCTGCTCCCGCAAAAAGGATAAGAGTGGCATCCTTAACATTGTACTCTTTTGCATCACCATGATCAAGAACATCATTAGCTGCACGCGAGGTTGACTGAGGCTGAGTAGGCAAATTCAATGTTACATTAACAAAGCCTTGACCATCGGCACCAAACTTACCAGTTTCACCACCATTCAGATCATCACTACTTGAACAAGAACCGAGCATCAGCCCCGCCAATGCAACGGAAAATAATAAAGTTTTCTTCATCTTGTAAGTTATTATCGTTGTTATTAATAATTATTTCTTTACGTTATAAACGTTCTTAAAAATCTAATTATATTACATTTTTATATATTTGGTTTACAATTCATCTAATACGTTATATTTGAGTTTCTTTCTATATTTGTAGTTAGAAAAAATATGCCTGGTTCAGGAGACTGTCCCAAGCCAGGGCAGTGCCCTGACTCTAAGGAACAGCTATATGAACCTAAACAGACAGTATGTATAACTTTATAGATTCTGTAAATTTTCTTTTGCAGAAGCAACACCAGCCTTGGCAGCCTGCTCCAGATAATAACGAGCTTGCTTCTCGTTGCCCTTCAGCATCTCATAGACACCTCGGGCATTCTGGGCATCGGCACTGTTTCCTGCCTTGTCGAGATATGATTTCGCATCTTCTGCATCACCGGCATTCAAGCGGGTTATGGCTGCATTCAGATTCGCTGTCTCGTTCTCTGGGAACATGCGGACGGCAATCTCCATCACATCATTAAACTCCTTGCTGCCTGGCTCGTAAGTCTGGGCTACCATGAACATCTCCTCCTGGCTCAACTGCTGTGGCTTGGTCTTGATGATCTCCTTTGCCTCTTCCACATCAAAAGGTTTCACCTTATAAGTAATGTGGTAGTCGGAATGGCGGAGGGCTGGATACCAGGTATCGAGCATAAAGCGATACTCTGAAAGATACTGCTTCTTGATCTTCAACTCCCGCGCATCCGGATTCAGACTCTTGTCTGCAATAATCGCCAGAATGGCATTCTTATGCTCCAGGTTGCTACCTTTAATATAAGCTATCAGACCATCCCAATCCTCTGGAGTAGAAGAAACAGTGAAGAGATTGTTTGGCAACTTCACCATTCGGCGGACATATTCGGTCAGCGTTTTGGCACGGTTCTTTGCCAGATAATCATTATGGGTGTAAGGACTCTCAGGTGATGCATAACCATGAATATTGATGCCGCTCACCTCGAGATTCTTATCTTCCTTCAATGCATTGATGGTACGGATAATGCTATCTAACTGTGCAGGATTACGGCGATAATCTGGATGCAACTCTATGCGATCTACCGGGAAATCAATATAAGCACGCTTATCAAGATGACGGACCTTGACCGCTTCTACCTCTGGACGGACGAAAGAAGCTACAGGCTGGCGACGACGAGTGATGGTAAAATCAGTACCATCCTGCAAATCACCACAACCGCAGAGGTCTTCGTGAATTTCGAGATCGTAGTTCCTTACCTTGGAAGACAGAGGAACTGATGCCAGATACTTCACGGTCTGCTGCTTCTTGTTGTCTCGCTTCACCACGAAAGCCTGAGGAGAAAGCTGCAACTGTTTCTTTCCAACCCCTCGGTCAAACATGATCTGCTGTCTTCTACCGTTGATTACAATCTCAGGCATCTTGAGCAACTCTCCCTTATGCTTGATAATCGGAGTATAGACAAGCTGGTTGTTGGTAGGGAGATCCAGGGAATCGAGATTCAGATCCATCATAACCGTAATCAGGTCATTGTGATGCGACATCTCTACATGAGATACCTTTATCTTTTCAGCAGCCAACTTGAGACTCTTGCAATCCTGGGCTGCAAGAGGCATAGCCATCAAAAGAGAGCTGAATAATAATATGTAGTTCTTAAAATCTTTCATACTCATAGATTATATTTAATGAGTTACAACATATAAATAAGAGAAATGGCTGCCTTGGTAGGACCCACGTAGTTGTCATGAGATGACTTCTCCTTCTCGCCACAGGCACCGCACTTGAACTTGTCGTACTGGATATAATCATATCCGAAACCTACAGAGGTTTCCAGGTTCCAGTGCTTGGAAAGAGGCCATTGATAACCAGCGGTCACACCACCACCTACATACCATCCCTCATAGCGATGATTACGTAGAGATTTGAAAATGCCTAGGGGTAGCTTCACTCCTCCTGCATTAAACTGTCCGCCCATGGCATGAACACCCAAGAACCAGCCATTGAAGCTCTGGCAGAACCAGTAACGATATTCTGGTTGCAAAAGCCAATGACGGAGGCTTGACTGGTCGCCACCAGACTGTTTCCAAGGATTGAAGCCAAAGAATACCTGAGCGGTATGCTTCTTGCCTAAGGCAGTCTCGACACCGAGATTAGGAGTTGTTGTAGCCCAATATAAGAGGTTGGACTTGACTCCCGTGTTTTGCGCATAATTAGCTAGTGATACAAATATGAGTAACACTGAAGCTAAAATCAATCGTTTAACCATCTATTAAAAGAGTTTAGTTAAGTCTATTTATTTATTTCGTTTTTACTATATCAATAGGTAATTATATAAATTTACCGTTTACATGATAATTCGCATTTTCTTGGGGCAAAAGTAATAAAAAGAAATGAATAGGGGGGGGGGGTATTTTTCGTAACTTTTTGGTGGAAAAAAACATTTTAGTACGTAATTTTGCTGATTTTATAATGAAAATCCACCATTCATTAACATTTTATGCATAAACGTCACTAAAGAAGATTCACCATAATTTTTGACAGGAAAATATATAAAGGTAGAAAGTAAAAGGGTAAAAAGGTAAAAGGAACTATAAAGGGTAAAAAGGTAAAAGAGTAAAAAGGTAAAAGGAGCTGGGAGGAGCTGTGGGAAAAAGCTGAGCGATAAGAAAGAAAACTGCATGAAAACAGAAAAGCCCCGACTACTTTCGTAATCGAGGCTTCTGAAATTGAAAGGAGGCGGCTACCTACTCTCCCGCATTGCATTGCAGTACCATCGGCGCAAGTGAGCTTAACTTCTCTGTTCGGAATGGGAAGAGGTGGGACCTCACCGCAATAACCACCTGATAATGGGTTATGACGTATTTGCACACAAGCAACGTATAAGTAATGTTGAATGTTGATTGTTGAATGTTGAATTACAACTTTCAGCACCATTCAGACTGTACATACAGTTGAAACTATGAACTTATTTAAAGAAAGTGTTCGGGCAATTAGTAATGCTCGGCTTTGACATCGCTGTCTTTACACCTGCATCCTATCAACGTCATCGTCTCTGACGACCCTCAATGGAGTTCTCATCTTGCGGCTGGCTTCGCACTTAGATGCTTTCAGCGCTTATCCAATCCAGACTCAGATACCCAGCGGTGCGCCTGGCGGCACAACTGGTAAACCGGAGGTCTGTCCATCACGGTCCTCTCGTACTAGTGACGGCACCACTCAAAACTCCCACGCCCACGATAGATAGAGACCGAACTGTCTCACGACGTTCTGAACCCAGCTCGCGTGCCACTTTAATGGGCGAACAGCCCAACCCTTGGGACCTTCTCCAGCCCCAGGATGTGACGAGCCGACATCGAGGTGCCAAACCACCCCGTCGATATGAGCTCTTGGGGGGGATCAGCCTGTTATCCCCGGAGTACCTTTTATCCTTTGAGCGACGGAGTTTCCATACACATCCGCCGGATCACTATGCCCCAGTTTCCTGCCTGCTCGGCATGTCTGCCTCCCAGTCAAGCGCCCTTATGCCATTGCACTCTTTGAGGTCGGTTACCAATCGACCCGAGGGCACCTTTGGAAGCCTCCGTTACGCTTTTGGAGGCGACCACCCCAGTCAAACTACCCACCAAGCAGTGTCCGCGTATCACGCGTTAGACCTCAGACAGCCAAAGGGCCGTATTTCAAGGATGGCTCCACGAAAGCTGGCGCTCCCGCTTCAAAGCCTCCGGCCTATCCTACACATCGGATGACCAAGGTCAATGCTAAGCTGTAGTAAAGGTTCACGGGGTCTTTTCGTCCCATCGCGGGTAATCGGCATCTTCACCGATACTACAATTTCACTGAGCTCATGGTTGAGACAGCGTCCGGATCATTACACCATTCGTGCAGGTCGGAACTTACCCGACAAGGAATTTCGCTACCTTAGGACCGTTATAGTTACGGCCGCCGTTTACCGGGGCTTCAATTCAATGCTTCCTCTTGCGAGTGACATCTCCTCTTAACCTTCCGGCACCGGGCAGGTGTCAGGCTGTATACGTCATCTTTCGAGTTTGCACAGCCCTGTGTTTTTGTTAAACAGTTGCCTGGACCTATTCTCTGCGCCTCGCTCATCACGAGGACCCTTTATCCCGAAGTTACAGGGTCAATTTGCCTAGTTCCTTAACCATGAATCTCTCAACGCCTTAGTATGTTCTACCCGACCACGTGTGTCCGTTTGCGGTACGGGTGCCGCATGGGTTAAGCTTAGCGGATTTTCTCGGGAGTATGATTACCCACACTATTGGATTCTTCCGAAGAAGACTCCATACTATCAAGTTCAGCTCGGACGGTGGATTTGCCTGCCATCCTCAACACCTACACTCTTCAACGGGGACTTCCGTCGCCCCGCGGTGGTTTCACTGCTCCGTCTCCACGTCGCCCCATGCGGCAGTGACGGAATATTAACCGTCTCTGCCATCGCCATCGCCGTTCGGCTTAGACTTAGGACCCGACTGACCCCGGGCTGATTGGCATTGCCCGGGAAACCTTGGTCTTACAGCGGGAGGGAATCTAACCCTCCTTATCGTTACTTATTCCTACATTTGCTTTACTCACCGCTCCAGGATAACTTACGTACACCATTCGACGCTGTGAGTATGCTCCCCTACCGATACTTTCTTAAATGCTATCCCGCGCCTTCGGTGTCTGCCTTATACCCGATTATTATCCATGCCCGGACCCTCGACTAGTGAGCTGTTACGCACTCTTTGAATGAATGGCTGCTTCCAAGCCAACATCCTAGCTGTCATAGGGACCAGACTTCGTTAGACTAACTCAGGCAGAACTCCGGGACCTTAGACGGCGGTCTGGATTCTTCTCCTCTCGGGGACGGACCTTAGCACCCGCCCCCTTACTGCCGGACTGCAAACCGTGAGCATTCGGAGTTCGTCAGGACTCGATAGGCGGTGAAGCCCTCTTGTCCTATCGGTCGCTCTACCTCTCACGGTGACCATCCGACGCGGCACCTAAATGCCTTTCGGGGAGTACGAGCTATCTCCAAGTTTGATTGGCCTTTCACTCCTACACTCGGCTCATCCAGAAGCTTTTCAACGCTTATTGGTGCGGACCTCCATCCCGTGTTACCGGGACTTCATCCTGGCCAAGTGTAGATCACTTGGTTTCGCGTCTACCCCCACTGACTGTGCGCCCTCTTCAGGCTCGCTTTCACTGCGGCTACGTGTCTCGTGACACTCAACCTCGCCAGTGACGGTAACTCGTAGGATCATTATGCAAAAGGCACGCCGTCACATCTTGCGATGCTCCGACCGCTTGTAGGCGTATGGTTTCAGGAACTATTTCACTCCCCTGCTCGGGGTTCTTTTCACCTTTCCTTCACAGTACTCGTTCGCTATCGGTCTCACGGGAGTATTTAGCCTTACCGGATGGTCCCGGCAGATTCGCGCAGGATTCCTCGTGTCCCGCGTTACTCAGGATACCGCTATGCTGCATTTCGCTTCACATACTGGACTATCACCGTCTATGGTCACATTTTCCAAAGTGTTCTGTTCACGATTTGCATACAATGTCGCGGTCCTACAACCCCAGCCACGCCTTGCGACGCCACTGGTTTGGGCTGTTCCCCGTTCGCTCGCCACTACTGGGGGAATCATTCATTTATTTTCTCTTCCTGCAGGTACTAAGATGTTTCAGTTCCCTGCGTTAGCTCTCAATCTTGAAGATTGAGTAACCGTCCTTCAGACGGCTAGGTTGTCCCATTCGGAAATCTTCGGATCAAAGGTTATTTGCACCTACCCGAAGCTTATCGCAGCTTATCACGTCCTTCATCGCCTCCGTGAGCCTAGGCATCCGCCATACGCCCTTTCTTACTTTCTTTACGACTGTATTTGTTATCTCGTTTATCATTGCTGATTACTCGACAACGAATAAGTAGCTCATACTTTCAGCTGTATTCTAACTTGTGAAATCTCATCTTGCGATTTGATTCACTTTAGTCTGAACTAAAGTTCATTACTTACAGTTTTGCTTGTGTCAATATGTCAAAGATCTTTTAAAGGTAAAAGGGTAAAAAGGTAAAAAAGTAAAATACTTCATACCGGCCTTTTCCTTTGGAGTGGAGATTGTGGAGTTGAACCATTTTGCTTGAGCCATCCCTATATATTATATTATTATAAGGAATCCCAGTCTCCTGTATTTGATTAAACAGATGGTGCGTACAAGAAGAGAAGCGAACTTTTAAATCCTGTTCCTAAATCTCCATAGGAAATTCGTCTCTCCAGAAAGGAGGTGTTCCAGCCGCACCTTCCGGTACGGCTACCTTGTTACGACTTAGCCCCAATTACCAGTTTCGCCCTAGGCCGCTCCTTACGGTCACGGACTTTAGGCGCCCCCGGCTTTCATGGCTTGACGGGCGGTGTGTACAAGGCCCGGGAACGTATTCACCGCGCCATGGCTGATGCGCGATTACTAGCGAATCCAGCTTCGTGGGGTCGGGTTGCAGACCCCAGTCCGAACTGAGACAGGCTTTAAGGATTTGATCCATTTTGCAAGGGACCGTCTCTCTGTACCTGCCATTGTAACACGTGTGTAGCCCCGGACGTAAGGGCCGTGCTGATTTGACGTCATCCCCACCTTCCTCACACCTTACGGTGGCAGTGTCCCCAGAGTGCCCAGCTTGACCTGATGGCAACTAAGGAGAGGGGTTGCGCTCGTTATGGCACTTAAGCCGACACCTCACGGCACGAGCTGACGACAACCATGCAGCACCTTCACAGAGGCCCCGAAGGGCGTCATTGTCTCCAAATCCTTCCTCTGCAATTCAAGCCCGGGTAAGGTTCCTCGCGTATCATCGAATTAAACCACATGTTCCTCCGCTTGTGCGGGCCCCCGTCAATTCCTTTGAGTTTCACCGTTGCCGGCGTACTCCCCAGGTGGGATGCTTAATGCTTTCGCTTGGCCGCTGACCTGTTCAGACCAACAGCGGGCATCCATCGTTTACCGTGCGGACTACCAGGGTATCTAATCCTGTTCGATACCCGCACTTTCGAGCTTCAGCGTCAGTTGCGCTCCAGTGAGCTGCCTTCGCAATCGGAGTTCTTCGTGATATCTAAGCATTTCACCGCTACACCACGAATTCCGCCCACTTTGTGCGTACTCAAGGAAACCAGTTCGCGCTGCAGTTCAGACGTTGAGCGTCTACATTTCACAACACGCTTAATCTCCGGCCTACGCTCCCTTTAAACCCAATAAATCCGGATAACGCCCGGACCTTCCGTATTACCGCGGCTGCTGGCACGGAATTAGCCGGTCCTTATTCATAAGGTACATGCAAAAAGTCTCACGAGACTCACTTTATTCCCTTATAAAAGCAGTTTACAACCCATAGGGCCGTCATCCTGCACGCTACTTGGCTGGTTCAGACTCTCGTCCATTGACCAATATTCCTCACTGCTGCCTCCCGTAGGAGTTTGGACCGTGTCTCAGTTCCAATGTGGGGGACCTTCCTCTCAGAACCCCTACTGATCGTCGCCTTGGTGGGCCGTTACCCCGCCAACAAGCTAATCAGACGCATCCCCATCCATCACCGATAAATCTTTAATCTCTTTCAGATGTCTTCTAGAGATATCATTGGGTATTAGTCTTACTTTCGCAAGGTTATCCCCAAGTGGTGGGCAGGTTGGATACGCGTTACTCACCCGTGCGCCGGTCGACGCCCATCAAAAGCAAGCTTTCGATGTCGTTTCCCCTCGACTTGCATGTGTTAAGCCTGTAGCTAGCGTTCATCCTGAGCCAGGATCAAACTCTCCATTGTAAAGTATCCTCTACATTTTTGTCACGACTCGGAAATAAAAGCAAGCTTTCATTTCTCTCGCTGCTCCAAAAATTGTAAAATATCATTTTTACCTAGCCTTGCGGCTTGGTTTGTTTGTTGTCTGTACTTAGGACGAATATCCTTTTCGTTTATTGAAGCTTAGTAAACCTGACTTGTCAATTTCTTGACGGTTCGTTTCTTTTACCCAGTCAACTTTCTTATTTCTAAGAAGTTAACCGCTTCTTGTACTACTTGTCTGTTTATGTAAAATCTTTCAAAGAACTCTTTCTTTTGTCGCTAAGAGAAAGTGTATTTCTCAAAAGCGAGTGCAAAAGTACTAACTATTTTTCATTCCACCAAATCTTTTCGCAAAAAAGTTGCTTTTTCAGCAAGTATTTAACATTTATAAAGATTTTAGCATTGCGATTTATTGTGTATACATTATTATATATATGCATGCGTGCGCTTGCGCGCATATGCGCTAGCGCGCGCACATGATTAAATTATGGTATAACTCAAATCATGCTTAGTTTTAGACAAAAATAGAAACAGAAAGATGAATTTTCCTCCGATATTTTTTGTCTATTCACATATTTATATTACTTTTGCAGCAGAATTACATAAGAAGCATTAAAACAAGAACAAGCATCATGAAAAGATTTACGATTATCATTTCTTTCATTATGCTCACCTTCATGCCGCTCATGGCACAGGTGAAGCAGACCGTTGCCGTTCTCGGTGACTCGTATTCCACTTTCGAGGGGTTCATTCCTAAGGGTTATGCCACCTGGTACTCACCTACTACTCCACCAGAAACTACAGATGTAAACAAGGTTGAGCAAACCTGGTGGTGGCAAGTTATCAAGGAAGGAGGCTATAAGATGGGAAATATCAATTCCTATTCTGGTGCTACCATCTGCAACACTGGCTATAATGATGCAGATTATACCGACCGTTCTTTCATCACCCGCAGTTCTCTTCTTGGCAATCCGGATATCATCCTGATTTGCGGTGCTACGAATGACAACTGGGCTGATGCCCCGCTCGGCAACTATCAGTATAGCGGCTGGAAGCGCGCAGATTTGTACTGTTTCCGCCCAGCCATGGCCAAGCTGCTTTCAGATATACGACAGCATTATCCTAATGTAGAGGTATATTTCATCTTAAACTCTGAACTCAAGGATGTAATCAATGAGTCGGTAAAAAAGATCTGCAACAAATATCAGGTTCCTGTCATTGCTCTTCATGATATTGACAAGAAAAACGGTCACCCTACTATCAAGGGAATGAAAAGTATTGCTGACCAGGTTCTGAAGGTTATAAAAAAGTAAAGAAATAATAAGGTTTAAATAGATAAATGATAGATTCAATACAAAACATTTTAGTTCAGGTTAGCGATTTCCTTTGGTCGTATATCATCATCACCGTCTTGATATGCTGTGCCCTGTTTTTCACTTGGCGTACCCGTTTCGTTCAGTTCCGCCTTATCAGAGAGATGATCAGGCTGCTGATTCATCCCGACAAGGTACAACCGGAAGAAATAGGACACGATGAACTGTCGATGGAGGTGAAAGTGGATGGCGAAATGAAACACATTTCTTCCTTCCAGGCATTTGTGGTAGCATTGGCTAGCCGTATTGGAACCGGTAATCTTGCTGGTGTGGCTACTGCTGTCAGCATCGGTGGACCGGGAGCCGTATTCTGGATGTGGATGCTGGCTTTACTGGGCTCAGCATCAGCTTTCATAGAATCAACTCTCGCCCAACTTTACAAGCGGAAAGGCAAAACATCTTTCTATGGCGGACCGGCCTATTATATGAAGTATGGTTTGGGAAAAGGATGGATGGGTATTCTTTTTGCCGTGCTGATGATCATTACCTTCGGCTTTGCCTATAATTCTGTGCAGAGCAATACTATCTGTCTGGCATGGCAGAAGGCTTTTGGCATCGAGCCTGCCACCATGGGAATTGCCCTCACTGTGCTCACCCTGCTCATCATCTTCGGTGGCATCCATAGAGTGGCAAAGTTCTCTTCTACCGTGGTTCCTGTGATGGCTGTCGTTTATCTTCTGATAGCTGTAGGTGTTGTTGTTTGGAATATCACCAGTCTGCCAAAGGTTCTGCTTACCATTGTTGAGAATGCTTTCGGATTCAATCAGGCTGCTGGCGGAGTTCTTGGCGTTACTGTGATACAGGGTATCAAGCGAGGTCTGTTCAGTAATGAGGCAGGTGAAGGTAGTGCACCGAATGCTGCTGCGGTAGCTACAGTCAGTCATCCTGTAAAACAGGGATTGATACAGGCTTTGGGCGTTTTTACAGATACGCTGGTGGTATGTTCCTGCACCGCATTCATTATTCTGGTGAGCGGTGTGGATCTTACGGCTTCAAATGGTATTCAACTCACCCAGGATGCCCTGACCCACGAAATCGGAAACATCGGCAATCCGTTTGTTGCGGTAATGATATGGCTGTTTGCCTTTAGCAGCATCATCGGCAATTATTATTATGGAGAAACCAATGTGAGATATATCAGGGACTCCAAGCTGGGTGTATTTGTCTATCGTCTTGCTGTAGCAGCAATGGTAATGGTTGGAGCGGTAGTATCTCTGGATTTTGCATGGAGTTTTGCAGATATCACGATGGCTCTTCTCACCCTCTGCAATCTCGTAGCCATCGTCCTGCTTTCCCGCCAGGCCGTCTTCCTGTTGAAAGACTATCGCCAACAGAAGAAGGAAGGTAAGAATCCTGTATTCACCAAGGATAAGATGCCAGAGATTGCTGATAAACTGGAGGCATGGTAAATAACAATGATGGATTTTCATTTTACGAAAATTTATCCTTCATACAAATCATCAACAAAATTCCCCGATACGAATCCTGCAGGAATACTGAGGATTCATATCGGGGAATATTTTTATGCACTAAACTATTTTATTTCTTATAGTAATCGTATAAGAAAGCATCAAGATAAGCACCACGCATGTTGGTCTTATAGAAATTGCCATCCTTATCTAGGATGAGACAGGCTGGTATACCATTGATGCCATACTCGCCCATCACCATACCGCCAAAACCTTCAGGATTGCGAACCTGTGTCCAGGTCATTCCTTCCTTGGCCATTGCCTTTTTCCAGTCGGCATCTCTCTCATCTACGGAAATACTGATGATGTTGAAATCCTTGTATTTCTCGTGTACCTTCTTGAGATGTGGAATTTCCTGACGGCATGGACGACACCAGGAAGCCCAGAACTCCAACATGGTGTATTCACCCTTCTTGATAAGTGAAGAAAGCTTCACCTGCTTGCCTTCAGGAGTGACAACGGTACCATCGATATAATGGTTGCCGATAGCTGTATGCTTTGCCATCTCTGCCTGCATCTGCAGCATCGGATATTGTGCAGAAGAACTCCAGTCGTTCTTCAACCAGCCCATCATCTCGTCAATCTGCTGAGAGGTATATGGGGTTGGTAAAGAAGAGAAACTCTCGAGAAGCAAGTCGAAGGCTACCAGAGAAGTGGTATGCTGCTGAATAAACAGACTGGTCTGATGGCGCATTTCCTCCTGCAACTTGATGGCTTCCTTGGCAAGGGCTACACGCTGTGCCAAATCGGTAGTCTGGTTGATACTATCATCCATCTTGTGCATCTTGTCCTGAATAGGTGACATCAGTTCAAGATAAGCCTGATAAATATCCTGAGTGGTAGAACCCTTTACAACAGGCTCTATCATACTCATATCACGCTCTGCAGGAAAACCGGTAAGGTCTACATCGTAGGTCATCGGCTTATTCTCTACATAGACTCTTGTTGAGAATATTTTCTGATAGTCAGGCTCAGCTGTACCAGGCTTGTTCATATCAATAACCATCTGATACTGCTCAGGCTGGTTAACTACCCCCTTGAGGGTGAACTCACCATTCTTGATTGTAACGCTATCCAGATTGGTAACACCTTCCAATCCATACTTCTGCAACATGACAGAACAGCCGTCCACGTTACCTTTAACCTTACCTTTCATCTCAAAATTCTGCGCGCTGGCAGCCATTGCAAGTACAAGACCGGCAAGTGTCATCATGCAAGTTTTCATTTTCATCTTATTCATTTTTTCTCGATTTTATTTATTATATAATGTTTATTGATTCACATATTCCGGATTCTGAACCAGAAGTTTATTGGCTCCCATAGATGCCTTTGGTATAGGAAGAAGATATCGGCGGAAGCTAGGAAGTTCTGCTTTCTCATCTTCTGTCCAACTCTCGAAACCACCCTGACGGTTATAACGGCAAAGATCGAACCATTCTTCCAGATTTTCGTTACTCATATCACACAACTTATGCTTGAGTATTTCACCCAGAAGATCACTGTCGGCAATAGCGTTCACATCGTCCTCAGTATATCCAGCACGTTCGATGACTGTAGCCAAGAGCGTACGAGCCTTAGCATACTGACCCTGACGAGCCTCTGCTTCGGCAGCGATATAATAGACTTCGGCAAGGCGCATGAAGTAATAAGAATCTTCGAACATAAATTCAGGAGTCAACTTGCTGTACTTGGCAATTCCAGTCATGCCTCCACCCTTGTATGCCCAAGTATAAAGAGGATCGTAGGAAGCTGCATCATCTTCACCTGGAGGGAATGGAAAATCTCCACCATCACCACCAGGGATAACGATACCGCCATCATCTCCATCGCCAGGCAATACGACATCACCGCCTTCACCTGGATTAGGAACAACAACGTCCCCACCCTCTCCCGGATCTGGAACAACGATATCACCACCTGTTTCATCATCAGGAACCAAATCATCAGCCACCTTTTTAAGGAGTGATCCTGGAGAGAAGGCAAACCAAGAAGCATCCATCAATTCATTCGGATTAGCAGTATAAGGAGCGAAAAGCATCTCCTTGGAATTGAACTGTTCTGTAAAGATATTAGCATAGTCGCTCTCCAGTTCATATCCTGCTGCTTCAGCCTCATTAATCACTTCTTCAGATAATCTTGCTGCCTCAGCATAATTATCCTGAGCCATATACATTTTGGCTTTCAAAGCCTTGGCGAAAACAGAACTCATGTGATAATGGTCTGCCGGATGCTGTTCGCAATGGGCGATGGCATTATCGAGATCTTCAGAAATCAGCTTGTAAGTATCAGCTACAGATGAACGCTGACGAACCTGGTTATCTCTTACCAACTCATCCTTGAAGAGACAGACTCCGTATTGGGAATCCTGCTTCCAGTATTCTCCGAAACATTTCAGGAGAGTGAGATAAGCCAAAGCACGCTGGCAACGAGCCTCTGCAATCATCTCCGTACGTTTCTCCTCGCTCAGTCCTGGTATATTCTTGTTGACATGTACCAGGAAGGTATTGGCCGCATTGATTACATTGTAATAGGCGGTATAAGCCGTCTCCACATTACTGTTATTGGTCTCGATATTCTCGGCAGCAAACTCATCCGCCCCCATCACCATCGCCTGAGTCTGGGTATGCGCCATAGAAGCGATACCATATCTCAAGTAAGATACACCTGTACTGCGCCAGGAAGCGTAAACACCATTGAGAGCAGTCTGAGCAGAAGCGGCATCGGTAATATAATTCAAATCGGTTACCACATGGTCTGGTTCCATATCATCGATACTGCCTATCAAGTCGCACGATGTGAATGTGAGCGCTGATACTGACAGTAACGCCAGAAATTGATATCTTATATGTTTCATAATCTTCGTTTCTTTGAATGAGTTAGAATTGCAATTTGAGACCGAATGAGAACGAACGGCTCATTGGATATACATCCTTTGTCTCGGTTGTCTTGGTAAAAGCATTTGTGGCTGCCATATCTGGATCCAAACCTGGCCAATCGGTAATGGTAAAGAGGTTGGTAGCGGTAAAGAACACCGATGCACCACTCACATGCAAGCGCTCTAACCATGCTGGCTCAAAGGTATAAGAGAGCGTGATGTTGCGCAAACGGAAGTATGAGTTGGAATATACATAGCGGTCGTTGGCCTGGGTGTTGGTATAGGCACTAGGCATCCACATCAACTTAGCATACTTGGCATCGGTGCGATCCGGTGTCCAGGTGTTGCCATACATCTCGCGCAAGATACTCATACCGATGGCTCCACTTGCTGATTCCTGCATCGTGCTGTAGTAGGCATCACCACCTAACTGATACTGGAAGAGCATAGAGAGCGTGAAGTTCTTATATGACAAGGTATTTGACCATCCACCGAATACCTTTGGCTCTAGGTTGGCAATAGCCGTACGGTCGGCCTCTGAAATATAGCCATCACCATTGGTATCTGCAAACATGTAGTCACCTACAGCAGCTCCATTCTGATAGAAACCATATCCCTTGGCCATAGCCTGTTCATTCAACTTACTAATCTGATCCTGACTCTGATAGATGCCTGCCACTTTATATCCCTTCACGGTTCCCATCGCATGACCTTCCATATAGAGATCCTGATGCATCATATCGAGGGTTGAACCATTGAGCTTGGTTATCTTATTCTTGTTGGATGAGATACTGAGCATCGTATTGTAGGTGAAATCCTTGGTGCGAACCACATCACCGCCGATAGAGAACTCGAAACCATTGTTGGTCAGGTCGAGAATATTGCTGTAGAATGTACCGATACCAAACTCTAAGGCGATAGGAGCTGGAGCCAAGGCACCATCAGTCTTACGGTGATAGATGTCAAAGCTACCGTTCAGTCTGCCATTGAATAAAGTAAAGTCGACACCAGCATTATACTCGGTTGTCATCTCCCACTTGATGTTCTTGTTTGGATAAGTAGAAGCAAGGGTGAGTCCGCTCTGTCCGCCATACTGATTACCATTGAAATACTGGATATAAGAAAAGTCTGATACGTTGGTGGAACCAGTCTTACCCCAACTCAAACGGAACTTCAGATCATCAATATCTCTTACAGATTCCAGGAAAGGCTCTTGATTGATGCGCCAGGCCAGAGAAACTGCAGGGAAAGTACCGCGCTTGTTACCCGGTCCAAATTTTGATGACTCATCGGAACGAAGACTGAAATCAAGCAGATAACGTGAGAGGAAATCATAGCTCAAACGACCATAGATAGAATTAAGACCACTCTTGGAATAAGTCTCGGTTGGCTTATTGACGGTGGTTGCAGAACTGGCATTGTTCAATACATCATCATTAGGGAAACCACTATAAGCCTGGTCGTGTTCCTTACTCCAATACCTGTCGGCACTATAACCAGCCATCACGTCAAAACGATGAGCTTCGGTAAGCGTGAACTTGTAGTCGGCACGGAAATTGATAGAAGTATTGGTGTTGCGATAGTTGCTCTCAGCCAAGGTTGATGTTGGCTCCATACCAAACTGCTCCGGGAGCGTAATCTTTGGCGAGAAATAACTGTTGCTGAAGATGAATCTGGATATATTGGCATCAGCATGAAGGGTCAATCCCTTAACAGGCTTAATATCAATGTAAGCATTGCCAGAGAACTGATCATTTTCATACTTCGTCTTGCGCTGGAGTTTAGCTACCGCATTGGCATCATTATAGGTATCAGTATAAAGACCGAACTTATCTACACGCTGGAAATTGCCATCTGCATCGCGTACAGCCAAATCCGGACGGGTCATCCATCCGTCATTATCATATCCCAAGGCAGGATCGTTGCTTCCACTCTTGCGTGAAGAATAGGTATAATCGAGCACACCTCCCACGGTGATGTATTTGTTGATTTCAGAATCTATAGAGAGTCTTGCACCATATCGCTCCATACGGTCATTGAGTAACAGACCTTCCTGGTTCATTCCGTTGAAAGAGAAAGAATAGTTGGTTTTGTTGCTTCCACCTCTGACAGCCACATTATACTGATGTGTAGGTGCATTCTTGTTGATTACCTCATCTGCCCAGTTGACATTATCCTTGCCATAAAGACTCTCATTAAGACCATTATAGGTATAAAGACCCGTTTCTTCATTGAGCGAAACATTTCCATACTGGTTAAGAATATAATCAAAACCATACATACCTACCATCGAACTGCCGTCGTTCATGCTATTTACAGTATTACGCAGAATCTCGTCCTGCACATTCTTGTATTCAGAAATGTTCAATGGCTTATAGTTTTTGATAGGATTACTGAACGAGAATGTGTAGCCGAAATCTACCTTGGTCTTCTCATTGCGCTTTCCGTTCTTGGTCTTGACAATAACGACACCATTGGCTCCACGAGATCCATAGATCGCAGTAGCTGCGGCATCTTTCAGCACATCGATACTCTCAATATCGTTTGGTGAGATATTGATGAGCGGGTTGATGCCGGTATCCTCCATAAAGGTAGGAACGCCATCAATGACATAAAGAGGCTGATTGTTGTTACCTTTACCCGATTTAGGATAAGGAGATGTAATACCGCGGATGTTTAACTTGAGAGATGAACCAGGCTCACCATTTGCGGTAGTAGCCAATACGCCCTTTACAGTACCCTGAAGAAGACCATCGAGGGTTGGTGTGGTAGCAGCCAACTTGCTTATCTGTTCCTGACTCACGGTAGAGATAGCGGTAGTTACATTCCTACGGCTCTTGCTGCCGTAACCGATGACAACGAGATCATCTAGCGCAACATGATCCAACTCCAGCATCATGTTTTGCTCTTTTACGCCACGAAATTCAATACTCTTCGATTTGTAACCAATGCTGGAAAATACAATTTTAGGATGCGCCATAGATGGAAATTCCAGTATGTAGTTACCATCAGCATCAGTGATAACACCATAGCTTGTGCCTTCGATCTGCACCGTGACACCTACCAGAGGATTTCCCTCTGAATCAATCACTCTTCCTTTTACAAAGGTATGACCTTTTTCTTGCACATTTTCAATACCAGCCGCAAAACTAGTTTGAAATGGAAGGGCTGCCTGCACAAAGCTGGCTGAAGTTGCTGCCAAGAAAAGCAACAAGCTTTTTTTCTTCTTCATAATAACTGAATGTTAGTTAAACTTCATGTTCATGGCACAAAAGTATAAAAAATATCTAAAACTGTAGCATCATGTTACAAAATTAACTTATTTTATACACATATTCCTGCATTTTCTCCTATTTTCCTTACATTTTCCCGGTTTTTAAGTCTTTTTCTCTAAAAAAATGCTATCAGTAAGCGTTCAAATCAAACAAAGTGTATTCTGTTCTCCGTAATACATTATTTAAAGAGGATCCCATAGCTTTTGTGTTATGGAACCCTCCCCTACTCTACTTAGAGTATCATTTCTTCATATTCCAGTCCGAAGACATCCGCTACGGCCTTGAATACCACCTTTCCATTTACGATATTCAAACCCCTATACAGGGCTTTATCCTCCTTGCAGGCCTTTCGCCAACCCTTATCAGCAAGCGCCAATGCATATTTCAGCGTAGCATTGGTCAAGGCAGTAGTAGAGGTATTCGGCACAGCACCAGGAATATTAGCTACTGCATAATGAACGATTCCATCGACCATATATGTCGGATCAGAATGTGTGGTTGGATGCGATGTCTCGAAACAGCCACCCTGATCGATTGCTACATCAACAAGTACAGTTCCTGGCTCCATCAATTTCAACATATCTTTCGTGATAAGATGCGGCGCCTTATCACCTGGTACGAGCACACTACCCACAACGATATCCACATCTGTCAATTCTCTACGAATATTATGCTCGTTGGAATAGAGCGTGTGTACATTGATAGGCAGCTCCATCTCTAACTGACGAAGACGAGACAAACTGATATCTGTAATCCATACATCAGCACCCATTCCTGCAGCCATTCTTGCTGCAGCTTCTCCTACGGTTCCGCCGCCCAATACCAAAACCTTGACGCGGTTCACACCAGGTACACCACTCATCAGTTTCCCTTTTCCTCCCTTTGTCTTCTGCAGATAAAAAGCACCATTAATAATGGCCATTCTTCCAGCTACTTCACTCATCGGAATGAGTAAAGGCAAATGGTGGTTATCTGTCTCCACAGTCTCATAAGCCAGACAGACAGCACCACTCTTGAGCATAGCATCGGTAAGTTCCTTGTCACAGGCAAAATGGAAATAAGTGAATACAAGCTGGTCTTGATGGATAAGTGGATATTCCTCAGCGATAGGCTCTTTCACCTTTACTATCATTTCCGCCTCACGATATACACTCTGAATGTCGGGTAAGATTATGGCTCCTACCTTTTCATACGCTTCATCAGCAAATCCGCTGTTCTCTCCAGCCGTATGCTGAACCATCACTTCGTGACCATGTCGAATGAATTCAGCTACTCCTGCTGGTGTCATTCCAACACGATTCTCATTATTCTTAATCTCTTTTGGAATACCAATTTTCATGATGTTATAGTTTTAAAGGTTCGACATCAGTTTAACTCTGTAAAGATACTGAAAATTTCAATAGGTTGTATGCACTTAGAGGAAAAATTAACATATCTTATATAAACTATTCCTGTTGAATATACGTATTTTAGTTTATTAGGCAATTAGACTAAACGAACATTCTAATTTTATACATGATAGATATTCTACAAAAAGAATAATCAAAATGCTGAATTATAAAGCGTTAACATGTTAGGTTTGTAATATACATGTTTATTTATCTCACCAATCATTAGATTATTATAATTGCTGGCAGTTAGTATATTTGATTAAACGTAGTTTTGTATTTTCGTTTATTATAATATAAGTCTTTACGACTATTAGTTTATCGGTTCTTAAGTTTATATGACTATACATAGATATGTTTATTAATATGTTAGTATAATCATTTATTAGCATATTCGTTTATTAGTATAAAAGTCTATATAAATATATGTTTAATAGAATATTCATATATAAGTTTAATTAATTTGTCCGTCTATTAGGATATTCATATTTTCGTTTAGTAGCATATTCGAAGTGATGCTTATTCTTCATGAAGATTGTTAGAAAAGTATAAAAAAAAGGATATTTACAAAGAAATAAGAAGATAAATTCTTTTATATCAACTATTTTGGCTATTTTTGCAACCAATATTAGAACTAAAGAACATTAGATAATCCAGAAATAAGACTTTTAGTCTTTCCGAACGAAAGAATATAAGTCAATTCGTTTATTCTAATTGCCAGCAATTCTAATATATGTAAATTGTATTAAACAAAAACGTGAAATAAGGAAAAAAGAAATATGAAACATGAACTACAGGAAATTGTTGCAGTAGTGAACAACAAGGGTGGAGTAGGCAAGACGGCTACTGTGCAGTCTCTGGCTTCTGGCATAGTCCGGTTGAATCACAACCTCAGGGTTCTGGTAATAGACTTAGACCCACAATGCAACCTCTCTTCGCTTTTCGGAGTGAGAGATAACGAATATGATAACATATACAACGCCATGTGCAAACAGAGTGGTGTGCCAGTCTACAAATGTAAAAACGGAGTATATGCAGTTCCAGGATCTGCTCAGATGGAAAATATAGAACAACACCTTCCAGGAGGCCCTTCACTGAGAGAACAGATGAAGAGCTACACGGTATTACTGGGATGCTTGCAGGACAACGATTGCCATGACATGACAGGAGAAGGACTGAAAAACGTATTTGATGATTTCGACTACATTTTCATCGACTGTCCTCCAGCACTTTCCAAGAACACTTATAATGCTTTGGTTGCTGCGAGCAAGATTTTGATTCCAGTACAGATGGAAGCATTATCTGTCAAGGGAGTAAGTGAAGTACTCAGCGTAATGGATGAAGTGAAGGAGTTCCACATGAACGATAATTTGGAATTACTTGGACTCCTGCCAGTTATGGTAGATGAACGAACCAAGATTACCAAGCAGTTGAGCAAACTTTTAGGCGAAAAACATGGCGACTTAATTCTGCCTTGCCGTATCCGACGCTCTGTAAAGTTCCTGGAAGCTCAGGCACACGGACAAAGCATATTCGAATATGCACCTTACTCAAGTACAGGTATCGATTACGAAATTGCTATCAAGCGCATGTTCAACATCAAAATCTAATCTTGGTAGGGTAGGTTGAAACATGTAATAATAAAACAAAAGAAGATAAACTTATAAAATATAAGAATTATGGCTGTAGCAAAAAGAAATTTAGAAGAAATTGGTGAGTCTCTTGAAAATATGGGTATGAACGACCGACCAAGTTTATTAAACACAGAAATGGCTAAAAGCGAAGAGGATAAAAATATATCTAAAGGTGGTCGCAAGAGAAAAAGTTACTGGACTGCAGAGGAAAGACGCACTAGAACGAGTGTGGCTACATATCTTAACAAGGAAGAACTCCTTCTCCTCAAGATGAAATGCCTCTCAGATGATATCCCACAGGAAAATCTGCTCTACAATATCCTGATGGATTACTTGAAAAAGTAAGCAAACAAAAAGTAGTTATTAAAAGGGTGAAAACCACAAAACTGTTTACCTAAAAAAGCGCTAAGCTTAAAAATAAGGTATAAGTTCCTACAAAAACCACATTTTTGTTTACCAAAAGAATGATAATTATAGATTATTCTTTATAATAAATTATATATTTCTTATTTATTACAGAAAGCATAATAGCTTGATTAATAATGAGTTATGTTTGAAATGGTAAATAGAAAAGTGGTTTTAGGTAAATAGGAATATGGTTTATGGTAAATAGCTTGGTGGTTTCGGGTAAATATTTATGTGGTTTTAAGTAAATAAAAAAGTGGTTTTAGGTAAACAACTTTGTGGTTTATGGTAAACAGAAATGTGGTTTTTATATGAGTGAACCAAAAGGAAACAAGAATCTGGTGTGGATTAACACACCTTTTTCGCTGACAAAATTGGATAAGCAATATACATTATTGCAACAAAACATATTGATGGTTGCAAGTACCCATCTGCAGAAGTATGTTGAAGAGTATTTTACCGAGAAGAGAGTGCTTGGAGATGCACGCTCCGACTATCTTTTCGAGAAAGGAATAGAGCATGCTGTTATGGAGATTCCGCCCATCAAAATAGACATCAAGGATTTTCAGGTATCAACGGAGTTTCATAATTATAAGAATCTGCGTGATACGCTGAAGAACGATATCCTCAACCTGTCGGTGCGTGTAAAGACGGATAGCAAGACAGAGAAGATACAGCACGTATTTTCAAACATCGAGATTCCGACAACGCAGAAAGGCTATACAAAGAGCGATGGTGAGAAAGTAGAACGCATCAAGGGTGAAGTAATACTTGAGATAGATCCAAAACTCACTATGAGCCTTTTTGATATGCGTCAGGGATATATTCACCATATCTCCATGATTGCTAAATATTCCAAGAAGGTGAATACACCTCGACTCTATATATATCTGCTTCGTCAGATGGGACTAGACAAGAGCTTGGATGTTAAGGTTGAGTTTTTGCCGATGAAACAGTATTTGGGTCTGGTAGAACTTGATGAACATGGCAATATTCTGCTTGACGACAAGGGGGAGCCTGTGATGAATAAATATCCTAAATTCTCGCAATTCAGAAAACAGGTACTCGATGTGGTAAGGGAAGATCTCAACAGAATGGCTAGTCGCAGTGAGACAGATATCGTATTTGATGAATTTTCTGAAGAAGACTTTATTTATCGGAACGGAAAGCATAAGGGAGATCCTGAATATGTTATCTTCCATATCAAGCGGACGGATGTAGGTATCAATCATATCGGAGATAAAGATGCAGATATTGCTCGTCGTCTGAATGAAAAAATAAACCGTAATAGGGGAAAGAAAACATCTGATGATGCCACGCAGCAGGGAGATCTTTTTGCGCATGTATATCAGAATCCTGACAAGAAGATAGAAGTAGACACGACTCAAGGTTTTGAGCAATGGAATCAGTTTATTTCGATGGTACAGGATACCAGTCAGCAAGCCCTGTTGGGCAGATGCAAATTCATAGGAATCAAGAATGACAGATTCTGTATTGCTGCTAGTGATGATGATTTTGCTGCTTTGAAAACATCGGGTCTTGAAAGACTGGCACAAGAATTTTTTGACTGTGTCGGTTCTTTCATGCCTGTATTCTATAGAGGCTAAGCAGAACAAGAAAGCAGAAGAGGAAGTAGGGGAGTACCGTACTTCCTCTTTTTAGTATGTAAAACCACATTTCTGTTTACCTACTTTTAAGAATGGCTTATCATCAAAACCACAAAACTGTTTACCTGAAATGTCATGTATATAATTCATTCCATTTTGAGGTTATATTAATTATTTACCAAATCCCGTGTTATAATTTGATATGTAATAAGTTACATCATTTTTATATCAGTCTTTTATTCTTAGGTAAACAGTTTTGTGGTTTCTGGTAAACAAAATAGTGGTTTCAGGTAAACAGTTTTGTGGTTTTTATCTTGATAAGATACTTTTTTTTATCTTATTCTATTTGAAATCCGGCACCTGAATACAAATTGAATATACGCATAACTATCAGTATATTAGTATATTATGTAAAACGCCTAAAGAAGTTGTCTAGACATTTTGATTCTTTCTTTAGTAGCAACTGAATAAGAATTTAAAAACCACAAAACTGTTTACCTGGCAGAACGTTCATCGATTTTTCTCATAAACCACATTTCTGTTTACCTGTTTTTCTCATGAATTTAACTAGGTAAAAACCACATTTCTATTTACCTAAAGAGGAGCAACTGCTTTTTGCTAGGATAGGTAAACAGTTTTGTGGTTTATGGTAAACAAAATAGTGGTTTCAGGTAAATAGTTATGTGGTTTAGGTAAATAGAATAGTGGTTTAGGTAAACAAAAATGTGGTTTGTGCTACAAAAAGCAGTGATTTTTGGTAAACAACTTTGTGGTTTATGCGTAGTTTTGTGGTTTTAGGTAAACAGTTTTGTGGTTTTCTCCTTATAGAGAATCAAATTCATAATTGCCTAATTGTAGAATTGACTAATTGCCGGAAAAACTACAAGTAAGTTTCTTTTTAGGTTATTATTTTGTCATTGAACTGCTTTCAAGTAAGAAACATTTTAGTAAGAGACTGACTCAAACGTTAGTTGCTGCTACAGTATTATATAATAGTGCCAAGAAAACCCAATGGTCTTTTAGCCTTTGGATTTTCTTGGCACAAAATTTAGCCTTAATCTGTTTCCTTATGTTTATGTAAACGGCTGATTATCTTGTAGCCTCTTCCGTATCTTTTGCCTTTTATTCCAATCAGTCCACCATTATAATAATTCAGAACTTCATTTTTATGGAGTCTTGATAGGGTGGTGTTGAAACAGTTTATCTTGAGAGTAGGATAGAGTTGCATAGTCTTATCAATAAGACTCTCTTTGGTTTGCGGGAGGGACTCCTCTGTTAAGACTTTTACCATCGTAGATGCCAAAGAAGGTTTGGAATTATCTTTCAGGATAGTCTTTTCTTTTTTCTTTTCCTTCTTCTCCTTCTTCTTATGGTTATCTACAGTTGGAGTGGCAGTCTTTTTCTCTTCCTTCTTTGCCTGTTTGACAAAGGATTCCGCATTGATGTCAAGCTTCAGTCCCAGAATTTCCGAAATGATGTTCTTGAGGACATAGATGAACAACTCGCTGTCTTTACTCTTGAGTGAGGTCTCTTGTTTCCAGTAGCGACTCTTGAAAGCAAGTTGGGTCAACTCTTCAATCTCCTGTTCAGAAATATCTTCTTTGTTAGCGAGACGTGCATTGGCCACATTGAGGAATGAAGCAAAGGAGAAGGTGGAGAATTGACTCGGAATTACGTATGTGAAAATATGATTGTTTTCTCCCTTTGCTGAAGGATGTTTGAGATTAATCATACTCATCCCTTTTACCAGAGCAATTAAAAAAGCCATGCTGGCGTATGAGAGATTTGTATTTTCAACCTCACAGATTCCTTTATAGTCGAGGTTCTTATCCGAGATAAAGTTCATGGTAAAAATACCATAGTTAGTCCATTCTGTAGAATGGAGCAACTGCTGGAGTGTGGGATCTTCTGGTGCACCCAAGCCTCTGTTAACGCTATCTATATAGCGACGCATTGTTTCTACTTCTTCCCATTGGAGAAGTGAATCATCTCCCGGCTCATGGTTTCTGATGCAGCCGATGGTTCCCAGTCTGATAACATCAGCAGAAGTTGAAGTTCGCAGGTGATTTGCGAGCTTGGCAAATAAATTAGGCATCCAGTCGAAATCATCAACCGGTGAATCTATATAATCTTCCTGATAGTGATTGTTATCAGTAAAATCTAAATCTTGATACATGCTATATTTTGTAAAAAATTGAATTCAAATCTTTCATTTGCAAAGGTAAGAAAAAATATTCTATTCTCCAAATTTTTGGCTAACTATTTGAACATCAGAGTATATTTTATGGTTTTGTTTGCTGAAAAATTACAAAAAATGGTCTTACTTGTAAAAAAAGACAGACTTTTTAATAGTTTACAGGTCAAAAAGTGAGAAAGAATCTGTATTTTTTCTTGTATGATTAAAATGTTTTTTGTAACTTCGCAGCATGATTTAACGTGAATAATAATACTTATATATAATTAAGGTGAAAGCATTTACATATATCCAGCAAGGAAAGTTTGGCTTCACAGAAAAAGGGAAGCCTACGATAATAGATGAGCATGATGCCATCGTAAGAGTAACGCTGAGCAGTATCTGCACCAGTGATCTTCATATCAAGCATGGTTCTGTGCCTCGCGCAGTACCGGGGATTACTGTTGGCCACGAAATGGTAGGCATTGTAGAGGAAGTAGGGGAGAGGGTTTCCCATGTGAAGCCGGGAGACAGAGTAACCGTGAATGTAGAGACCTTCTGTGGAGAATGCTTCTATTGCAAGCATGGATACGTGAACAATTGTACTTCTCCACATGGCGGATGGGCTCTGGGATGCAGAATCGATGGCGGGCAGACGGAATATGTGAGGGTTCCTTATGCTACAACCGGCTTGAACAAGATTCCTGATTCGGTAAGCGATGAGCAGGCGCTCTTCGTTGGCGACATCCTTGCTACTGGATTCTGGGCTACGAGAATATCTGAAATTACTGAAGAGGATACAGTCTTGATTATCGGTGCTGGCCCTACGGGTGTCTGCTGTTTGCTTTGCACCCTGCTCAAGAATCCGAGAAACATCATCGTCTGTGAGAAATCAAAGGATAGGCGAGAGTTCATACAGAAGCATTATCCGCAGGTGATGGTTGTTGAACCGGAGGATTGTGAGGCATTTGTCAAACAACATAGTCTGCATGGGGGAGCTGATGTGGTGATGGAGGTTGCAGGTGGACCTGATACCTTCCAGCTTGCCTGGAAGTGTGCCCGTCCTAATGCCATCGTCACCATCGTTGCGATGTATGACAAGCCGCAGATGCTTCCGCTTCCTGATATGTATGGCAAGAACCTCATCTTCAAGACGGGAGGTGTGGATGGATGTGACTGTGGGGAAATCCTTGATTTGATAGCCCAGGGAAAGATAGATACCACTCCTCTGATTACCCATCGTTTCCCGCTTTCAAGAATAGAAGAGGCATACGATGTCTTTGAGAACCGCAAGGATGGAGTCATCAAGGTGGCGATATTTCCGGGATAAACAAGAGAGGGTGGGGCATAACTCCATGACCCACCCTCTCTTGTTAAAATGCAATGTTCTGTAAATATTAAGCTTTACTGCCAGGAATGGCAGATACAATACCTTGGTGCATCATGCGCGATTTTTCCTTAGCCAAGGCTTGCATGTCTACAGCCACATCGTCTTCATCTACGATTTCTACGCCAGTCATCGTTTCGATTACGTCTTCCATGGAAACCACTCCTCTCAGACATCCGTATTCATCTACGATGATAGAGATGTGTTCTCGTTTTTCCAACATCTTTTCCCATATCTGGTATAGAGATTCATCCTCGTTGAAGGAAAGAATCGGACGCATCAGCTCGGATAATCTGGTTTGGAACTCATCGTCTGAAACCAATTTGAGAACCATATCTTTCAATACGTATCCCACAATGATATCCTTGTTGTTGTCATAAACGGGAATGCGTGAGAATTTCCATTCTTTCTGTTCGTAAAACTCCTTGGTAGTCAGATTCATGTTGGCTGACTCTACTACGATGGATGGAGTCATCACCTCCTTGGCCTTTACTCCTGCCAGGCGAATGCAGCTTTTGATGATCTTGCTTTCCGATTCGCGGAAGATGCCTTCAGTAGTACCTACGTCTACCATGGCCGATACCTCTTCGCGACTCACGGAAGCCTGATGGTTCTTCGGAGTAAATACCTTAGTGATAAGTTCCGAAAGCAGTACCAAAGGATAGGTGATGAAGATGAGCACACGGATGATCTTGGTAGATGTCATGGCAAGAGAGCGCCAATATGAAGCTCCGATGGTTTTCGGGATGATTTCTGAAAGTACCAGAATCAACAGAGTGAGAATGGCGGAAATGATACCGAAGTATTCTTCGCCAAAGAGTTTCATAGACTCGGCTCCTACACCGGCAGAACCGATGGTGTGGGCGATGGTATTGAGCGAAAGAATGGCACCCACCGGACGGTCTACGTTATTCTTATACTGTTTCATCAGTGAGGCAGTCTTGCTGCCTTGATTCTCCTTCATCGAGATAAACGACATCGGAGTAGAAAGTAATACCGCCTCCAGGACGGAGCATAAAAAGGATAGTGACAGAGCACCTAAAAAATATAAAATGATTAAACCCATGTAATTTTAAATTCGTTAATAATATGTTATCTCAAGCAAGATAGATATTATTTCCGAAGGCTACAGTTGAGGATGTAATGGGGAACATTACATCTATGTTTATCCAATATCAGTGTATTTATATGTATCATCACAATATGTTTCAATTTTCTGCAAAGATATAGATAAAAATACGAATTTACTATGTTTTTGTTGAAAATTAAATTGTTTTAATATGATTTTGGTAAATTTGTGTAGAAGTATAAAAAAATCTAATTTTAACAATAATATAATGTATAATTCATCAAGTATTTATGAATATTAGGTATTTTTGCAATCAGCATTTATAAAACAGATTCAATATGAAAAAGAAAATACCTATCATTCTCCTTAACTTTACCGGTGTATACGAATTGGAGGCATTTGCCTCAAATAAGAATATTATCCATGTAGATTGCCGGGACATGAAAGGGGTAGACTGCTATTGTGACGAAGAGGGTAGTGAGGAACTGCATCGCCGATTGGCTCCTTTTCCTGCCAAAGCCGTTCATTTCATAGATTCCGGAGATTTCCATTATCTTACGGAATATTGGGTGTCAAGAATTCATGAACCTTTCTCGCTCATTGTTTTCGACCATCATCCGGATATGCAGCAACCGGAATGGGAAGGTGTTGTGTCATGTGGTGGTTGGGTGAGAGATGTTTTGGAGAAGAACCCGTTTGTCAAACACATTATCATTGTGGGGGCATCGGACGAGTTGATAGCCCAGGTGCCTGTTCACTTAAGAGAGAGGGTGTTGTTCTACAGTCAGGCAGAGATAGACCATCACCAGGCTTGGCCGTCGAAGGCTGGTAAACTTATACATGAGCCGGTTTACATATCCATCGACAAGGATGTATTGAGAAAGCAGGATGCCATCACCGACTGGAGCAATGGAGATATGACACTTATGCAGCTCCAAGCCGTGCTTCGCATCATCTATGCCCATGAGAAAGTGATAGGGATAGATATTACAGGCGAATGTTCAGCTACGCTTGACTATTTCTCCGAGTTGGAGGATGCAGAGATTAACAACGAGGCAAATGAAGAATTGCTAAGGATGATTCTGGAGGAGAACCAGCCTTAGCCTTCTTAAGCGTAAGCTTGAAGAATACGGTCTAGCTCGTCGAGTTCTTCCTCCTTTGTTGCCCAGCTTGTCACGAATCGGCAGATGATTTCATGTTCGCTCTTTCTTTCCCATATCTCGAATGCTACTTTTTGGGAAATGGCTTCGTAGAGGGCAGGTGAGAGTACTACAAACTGCTGATTGGTTGGAGAATCGTAGGCAATGGCGATACCATGCTTTTCGAAGATGCTGCGGATGCGGGTAGCCGTAGCGATGGCATGGCGCGATATCTTGAAATAGAGCTCATCCGTAAACAGTGTGTCAAACTGGATGCCGAGCATTCTGCCCTTGGCAAGCAAGGCTCCATGACGCTTCACGTTGGTGAAGAAGTATTTCGGTGCCTTCATGCCCGAGAATACCACAGCTTCTCCCATCATGGCACCCACCTTGGTTCCGCCGATATAGAATACATCACAATGTTTTGCAAGGAATGGCAAGTCATAGTCGCATGCCGCTGAAACCAGACCGTATCCCAGTCGTGCACCATCGATGAAGAGACGGAGGTCATATTTCTGGCAGGTTGCATACAGCGCAGCCAGTTCTTCTCTGGTGTAGACCATTCCGAACTCAGTCGGCATCGAGATATAAACCATGCCTGGCTGTACCATGTGAGGATGCGATTCGTCGGCTAGGAAGGTATCCATATAGGCTGACAGGGTGCCGGTTGTCAGCTTGCTGTTTTTTCCTGGCAGGGTAATGACCTTATGCCCGAAAGCTTCTACTGCTCCTGATTCATGTACCTCGATATGACCGGTTTCCACACAGATTACTCCTTCGCATCCCATGAGGACGGAGTCGATAACCGTGGTGTTGGTCTGCGTACCGCCTATCAGGAAGAATACTTCTGCATTCTCATTGTCCACAGCCTTGCGGATTTTCTCTTTTGCAGATTCTGAGTATGGATCAAAACCATAACCAGATGTTTTATCACTGTTAGTCTTGCCAAGAGCTTCTAGAATCTCTGGCAGCATACCATTGTTGTAATCACTTTCAAATGAAATCATATTCTTAATATTACGTGTTTTAATTTAAACAGATTGCAAAGGTAATGATATTTGCTAAAATGTGAGTAAAATAACTATTAATTAATCAAAAATAGCCCTATTTCAGGTATAAGTGGGCATTATACAGATGTCATGTTCCGTCAGTTGACCAGGCTTATTTTTTTTACGAAATCATGATTTAAATCCTCTGAAAATCACGAATTTCCGCTCGGAAAATATTTCTTGAAGAATATTGAAAATATGGCGAAATTCGTAATCGCCAGATATTCAACGTGTTATAAACCACACTAATTTCTTCGGAAATCCGGAATTCTGTAGTCGTACAACTATAACCCCTATAGTTGTACGACTATAACTCCAGAGTTGTACAACTATAGCCTATATAGTCGTACAACTGTAGCCTTACGGTCGTACAACTACAGGTGATTCGTCTTGCAGAGAGCAAGTAATACGCTATCAAACCAAATGATTTTTATCATCATGACCTTCTAGATTGAAAATACGGAAATTGCGATAATTAAGAAACAATATTTGACACCCGCATATTTCCGAAGTACAAATATTTATATATACGTACCGCCTATTTATCATAATCACCCTTAGAAAATGGGAAGGTACTAACCAAGAAAAATTCCATGAAATAATAATTTTTTATAAAAAGAATATTATATTGGACCTTTTCTTGCGTAATCTGGAAATTTTAGTTACCTTTGCACGAAAAGCACTACTTGGCATGAAAATTCAAGAAGTAATGAGATGATTTGTGTTCTTCAGCGATCCAGATGGTTTGCCGATAGAACTGTATGAAAAATAATAATTTAAATTAATACAATGAACATCAAGTCAATAGGTAGTAAAATCAAGGGAAATCCTAAGATGGTAGAGGGTACTGTATATTCCATGCTCATCATCTGTAGCATTTCCCATTTCTTGAATGATATGATTCAGTCGATTATCCCTTCCATCTATCCGATTGTGAAGGATAAGTTCGACTTCTCGTTTGCACAGATAGGTATCATCACGCTGGTCTTCCAGATGACGTCTTCCATCCTGCAACCTTTTACGGGGCTTTATGCTGACAAGCATCCCCGTCCCTATGCTCTTTCCCTCGGCATGTGTTTCACCTTGGTGGGCTTACTCCTGCTGGCTTTTGCCGAGAATTATTTTCTGATTCTCCTGGCTGTGAGCGTCGTAGGTCTGGGCTCATCCGTGTTTCATCCCACAGCTTCAAGAGTGGCACAGATGGCATCGGGAGGCAAGAAGAGTCTGGCACAATCTATCTTTCAGGTGGGCGGCAATGGCGGATCGGCAGTAGGTCCGCTGCTGGCTGCCATCATCATCCTGCCTTTCGGACAGCATGCCATCTCCTGGTTTGCCCTTGCAGCCCTCCTCGCTGCCATCATCATGGTAAGATTGGGCGTCTGGTACAAGGCACGACTGGCTTACGTGGTGAACCATCCGCAGAAACAACCGCTTCTCAATACCCATATTTCTAAAAGGGTGAAGTATTGGGCACTGTTTATCCTCATCATGCTCGTGTTCTCCAAGTATTTCTATACGGCGTGCATCACGAGCTACTTCACCTTCTTCCTGATGGATAAGTTCGGAGTTTCGGTACAGACTTCACAGCTGTGTCTCTTCGTGTTCCTTGCTGCCTTTGCCATAGGAACAGTGGCAGGAGGAATGCTGGGTGACAAGTTCGGCAGAAAGTATGTCATCTGGTTTTCCATTCTGGGAGCAGCACCTTTCGCCATCGCCATGCCTTTCGTCAACTTCACGTGGACCATCATCTTTACCTTCCTGTCAGGATTGATCATTGCCTCGGCTTTCTCTTCCATCGTGGTATATGCCACCGACCTGATGCCAGATAAAGTAGGACTGATAGCCGGCATTTTCTTCGGACTGATGTTTGGTTTGGGAGGTTTGGGCTCTGCTTTCTTCGGCTGGTTAGCAGACAAGACGAGCATCGAGTTCATCTTCCAGGTGAGTGCCTTCCTGCCATTGCTCGGCATCATAGCAGGATTCTTGCCGAATACACAGAAGAAAAGCGTTGAAGAAACGGATGAAAACGCAAAGTAAATGAAAGACTAAAATGATAAGAGAATATTAACAAATGGAACAAGAAGAAAAGAAACAGAAATCTCAAGCTGCAGAGAATCAGGCATCCTGCTCGTCTCTGCAGCCAGTTGCACCACATCCTTTTATTTCTGTCATACCGCTGGCAGTACTTATCACCCTCATCGTCCTGGTTGTCAAAATCTTCCCTGATGATGCCCTGGCTGGTGCCTCTCAGGTGGCCCTCATGATAGCCACAGCCGTTTGTGTAGCACTCGGTATGGGCATCTATAGGATGAAATGGAATATCTTTGAAGAGATGATCAAAAAGACCGTGGGCGATGCCGGAGTATCTATCCTGATCCTGCTGCTCATCGGAATGATGTCAGCTACCTGGATGATCAGTGGTGTGGTACCCACATTAATATATTATGGTGTACAGATCATGTCGCCAACCTTTTTCCTTCCCTGCGCATGCATCATCTCCAGCATCATTTCTGTGATGACGGGAACCTCATGGACCACTATTGCCACCATCGGTATTGCTCTGATGGGAATCGGTGATGCCCTGGGAATACCAGCCCCCTACACCGCTGGAGCTATTATCTCCGGTGCCTATTTCGGGGATAAACTCTCGCCAATGAGCGATACCACCGTCCTTGCTTCGAGTATAGCCGGAGCGGATCTCTTCTCACATATCCGCTATATGCTCTATACTACCATACCAAGCATTCTGCTCTCGCTGGTACTCTATCTCATCATCGGACTCTGTTATGATTCCAAGCCAGTGGATATCAGCCAGTATCTTACCGGTCTGAGTCATGGTTTCAATATCTCCTTGTTTACGATGCTGGTTCCGGCTTTTACAGGATGGCTCATCTACCGCAAGACTCCATCTCTCATCACACTTCTTCTTTCAGCCCTTTCAGCATGCATCTGTGCCCTCATTCTCCAGCCGGAAGTACTTGTAGGGATAGCAGGTGAAGACAGCAT